>CAZDMM010000932.1:0-3097 GCA_964505845.1 uncultured Caldilineaceae bacterium | reverse complement strand
CAAAATTATGTCAGCAAATGGGGGGTGTTACAAACGGCTCATCTCGTAGCTAAGGCCCAACAGGTCTTACCGAAGGAGACGCCGTTTATCGCCAATCTGGTGGCCCAATATAACCAGGTCTTTCGGCGTGAACCCCCTAAAGCCGATTTTGAAAAACTTGTCAAACGGTATTGGGCTATGACGAATGACGAGAGCGGACAGGCCATTTTAGCCGAATTGACCAGCTTTCGCGGCCAAAGCCCGCTTTCCTGCGGGTTATGGGATTTAACCGATAATCATCTCAAGAGTTATGACCTGTTTTTCTTGTTAGCCAATACAGAATTTGAAATTATTGACCAGGCCGAATTTATGGCCCAGGTTAGACAACAAGGCCTGGCGGAACGAGAGTTTGGCTATCAACTTCTTTACACCAAAGTGCATCGCTACATCCCGGAGCGAGAAAATTTTGTATTGGGTATCAAAGAGGATTTGGCGCAGCGCCAGGATTATCTCCATCAGGTTCAGGCTTTGAAAAAGTTTTACATCAAAGAGTCGCGCCAACCCTGGATTGACGAGGTTAACAAAGCCTTGCGGAAATTGCGCCTGGTCTGTGTAATGAGCGACACCCCGGCCCGCGACCTGAAACGCCGGCTATGGCTGCCGCTGTTATTCCCGGTATATCGCCTGTTTGACCTGTATGACAGTGAGTACAGCGTCACTTTTGGCAAAGAAGCTTTGTTACTGGAATCCATGTTATTCTATCGCAAACCGAACCAAGATAGCCCTATCATTCTTTAAGGAGGGAGAAAATGCTCCAAATCACCCTGTTAGAGCGAGCCGTAGCCACCGACGATGAATTGATGCGCCAATTTGTGCGGCAAGTTATTCCCGGCATGATGCAGCGCTACACCTTTATGTCGGCTAAAGGAGGTCGCTTTGCCGATAAGTTACGGGCTGAAGGGGTTAACGTTGAACGATTTGACCGCGACCAGTCTATGTTGGCCCATCTGCTGAACGGCATCTTTCCGGCGATGAGCCTGATCCACTTGCTGGCCGAGCGTGGTATCCGTCAATTCACCGAACTTGAACGCAAAATTTACCTGGCTGCTTACGCCATGCACGATTTAGATAAGATTCTGAAAATTCAGTGGGGACTCGATACGCACGACCCGGCGGCAATTCAAGCGGTGGCCGCCCAAGTGACTCAGGAATTTGAGTCCACCGGAATGGACGCCTTTTTCCCCGAATTTCCCGAATATCTGGACGATATCGTGTTTTTGATGGTCAATACCCAACATCACAAGGGGACCCACCTGAACACTTACGCTTTTCAGTGCAAGTTAAAAGAACGCCAGCTTTCTTTATTACGCCAACTCTGCACCTACTCCGATATTATGACCTACCTGGTACGCTCGCCGGAACACGTTATTTACGGTGAAGGGGCCGACCGCCTCAAAAAGACCCTGGATTTATTAAGCCGGGACAGCTTTACGCTGGCCTATCACAAACTCAACGAGGTACGTGGCCTGTTAACCAACGTGCTGAACAATAGCATCATGCGTTTACTACAACAACAACAGGCTATTCCTTACCTATTTTTTCCAAACGGGGTAGTTTATCTCATTGACCGTACAACAACGTTTAACCTTGACCAGACAGAAATCGCAGCAGCGGCCAGAGCCGAACTTAGCCGTATTTGTGCCGGAAAAATCAGAAAAGATGCGCCTGCCTTTAAGTTTGACCCCAAAGGCTTGATTAAAAAGCCGGATTACTACCACGATTTCTTATCGGTGGGCGATTATGTGCGGATGATTGGCGAAAAAGCGATCCAGATGACCCAAAATGATATCTCCACCAGTCCGGCAGAAAAAATGCGCCAGATGAAAGCCGAAGCCCTCTTACCGGCTGAGGTAAATACCTTTGAGCCTGATGTGCGGGTGGGAGTACTGGCCCGTTTCCTGATCAACCTGTGGAAAGAGGTTATCGAAAAGCTGCCCGACGAAACCTTGCAGAACAGAGTTGAGCAGCAAGTTTTGGAACGCCTGGAATTGACGGAGTTATGGTCGCTGGCCGAGGCTATTCCCAATAAAGGCGGCGTGGAGTACAAATGGTTTTGGTTAGCTGCTCAATATCTTGAGGCCCATCGAGGTATTGATACCCATCAGGGGGCAGGCAATCTGAAGGACTTATTCGATGAGGTGATTGACTTGATTTTGCCCCAAGCTGAAGAAAGCTTGAGTCAGCTTTTAGTCGGTTCCTACCTGCCCCATTTACAAGGCTATTTAGCCGAAATGTTAGAAATTTATCCATTGACTATGGTCGAGGCCAGGCCAAACTTCGCCGCCGAGTTGAAGCAATATCTGGCGGCCAAACAACCGCGTAAGACCAGCCTGATTTGTACGCTGTGTCATAGCAGCTATCCAACCGAACAGCAAGCCGACTCCTCGGTTTTGTTTCAACCCTGGGTTTACAAAAACAAGCTGACCCTGTATGCCACTAATAATGCCGGGGGATTGTGCGCCATTTGCGCGTTGGAATTAATGCTGCGCCAAATCATGCTCAAAGGTGAACTGCGATTGACCGGCAGTAAATTTGAAGGGCTACGCACCAAATATTTCTATCTTTATCCCGCCTACTTTTTTACCACTGAAACGGCCCAGGTAGTTAGATACTTTATCGAGAAGTTAAAGTATATCAATCTGTTTAGCGTGCGCAAGCAATTACGTGATGCGGAGATGACCCCCGCCGATTTTATTAACCTTGAAGGCTTTATTGTGGAGGAAGATGAGGTCGAAGAGTTTTCTGACTCCGACTATCTCAAGATGGAGTACCCTAAAGATAGTTTTCCGGCGTTGATATTTTTCGGGATGCGTGCCGGCAGCCGGGACAGCGACACCGAAGCCTGGGTTAAGCCAGCATTCCTGGCCTTAACCTTGCCGCTTATCCTGAATGTTAAAACGGTGGTATCAGAGTTGCCGATGCCACTTTTTGCTACCGGCGACGATTTTAGAGAAACTGTCATCTTCGATGCGCCCCATCCCTTCCTGAAACACTTGCTCACGGCTGATCGTCTACGCATTTATGATGTTAATTACAGTGACCTGGCCCACCCGGATGA
>CAZDMM010000931.1:0-3098 GCA_964505845.1 uncultured Caldilineaceae bacterium | reverse complement strand
GCGTAAATTTCCATCCAGGCCACTTTGCGCTGGCCGCCGTAGGCTGCCTGCACCGCCGCATCCCAGATGCGCAAACTGGCCCTGGTAATATCGGGGCCGGTTCCATCACCTTCAATATAAGCCAAAATAGGGTGATCCGGCACAGCCAGTTTATCACCCTTAATGGTAATCTTAGCGCCATCCTGGGGGATGACAATTTTATCGTATGACATAACTTATTTACTCCTGATCTTGGTGAGATGCTGCATTGTAATCTGGCTAAAGGTCTTTGTCAATGCGCCCGGCTGGTTTGGCGTGGTCCTACCTTCCCGGAAGCTATTAAGGCCGGGAATCGGACCAACTCTCTGCCAATTTTGAGACAAAACTTTCCTGGAGCTTCCGGGAAGGTTGTTTGCCCCAAATTTCTCGGCGAACTGTGCGCATTCAGCGGTTAATTAGCCAGTCAACCACCGGCCGGTGCGGAGACCGGCCAGGCTAAATCAGCACTAACCCGCTGCCAAAAAGTTTCATCTTCCACGTCAAAAAGCTGGCCATTGCAATCCTGGGCAAAGTGGCTGGCTAACCAGACAATCGCCCGGGCCGGATCGGCGGGGGAACGCAGCCGCCCTTCGGTGTAGAGGGCTTCCCAGCGGCCTACTTTAGGAAAGAAGTGGGCCGGGGTGCGGCGAATATCGGCCTGCATGGGCGTGTCCACGCTGCCGGGCCGTAGCGTGGTAACTACCACCCCCCGATTTTTAACCTCGACGGCCATGGTGCTGCTGAGGCGTTCCAGCGCCGCCTTGCTGGCGGTATATGCGCTCAAACCTTCCAGGCTGCGCTCAGCCACCCCGGACGACACGTTGATAATCCGACCGCTGCCCCGATCCAACATTTGCGGCAAAACTGCCCTGGCGCACAAATAAGGCCCTATGACATTAACAGCAATCAATTTTTGCCAGGCCAGGGGTGAAGTTTCCCACACTTTGCCGATAGGTTGAACCAGGCCGGCATTGTTAACTAAAATATCCACTTTGCCAAAGGCGCGCAGCGTGAGCACCAGCAGATAATCCACCTGGGCCATATCGCTGACATCGGCGGGAATGGCCAAAGCCTTTCCACCTTGCTCTTTTATCTCATCGGCCAGGCTGTGCAGTTCATCGGCTGAACGAGAGGCCGCCACTACCGCCGCGCCGGCCTGGGCAAGGGCCAACGCCGCCGCTCGACCAATACCACGTCCGGCCCCGGTGACTATCGCCACCTGGCCGGCCAACAATTCAAACTTCTTCATTATTCAATTCTCCTCCAGATAAGGAGGATTATAGCGAAATGGTTTAAAATAACAAGCCTGTTAAGAATTTAACAGCTTATTTTTTGCGCCGCATCAAAATAAACCCGGCTACCAGCAAGATCAAAAACAGCAACCCGCCCAAACAAACCAGGCACAAACCCAGCGAAATGATAATGGCCAGGTTGCTGTTCTCGGCTGGGGCAGCGGGGGCGGGGCCGCCCGATTGGCTGGGCGGGCTGGGCAAACCAACCTGCACCGGCGGGCGGGGGGTAGAGGTGGGGCGCAGTTCGGCTACTGCGGTCGGTGAGGGGGCTTCGGTGGGGGTGGCGCTTGGTTCCGCCTGGGCCGCTTCCTGGGTTTCCTGGGGTTCAACCCCGGTAGAGGCGGGCGTGGCGGTGGCCAGAGGCGCGGCGGCCGGCGCGTCGCCCAGGTTCAAGCGACCGGCGCCAAATTGGTTGTCCGGCCCGGCAGTCCCTAAATCCTTGGAACGTTCCTGAAAAAACTGCTTTAAATCGGCGGCGGTGTACTCTGGAAAAGCTTGCAGCACCAGTGCGGCCGCCCCGGCCACATGCGGCGTAGCCGCCGAAGTGCCGTCAAAAGCATCCGGGGCATAAGAGGCGCTGTCTACCACCGACGGGGCAGCCAGGTCCGGCTTGATGCGGCCATCCGTAGTGGGGCCTTGCGAACTGTACACCTCCAGCACATCATCGGCCCAGTTGACCGCTCCTACCGCAAACGCGCCGCGCGCGTCGGCCGGGCTGCTCAAACTGTGCTCGGCTACGGCAAAATCCGGGTGTAATAAGCCCCCATGCACAAAAATGTCAAAAGTGTTATTGCCGCTGGCCGCCCCCTCATAATTTTGGATAGCCAGGGTATATACGTCTTCGGTATCAAAGGTGTAGAGAAAGCCCTCTACCGGAGCCTGGCCCGGCTTTCCCTCCTGGGGTTCCTCGGATTTGGCAATGATGTTGCCCTGTTTGTCCAATAGCAAAAAATCGTAATCCTGGTTGACGTTTTGCCAATCATCCCAACTAAGGATGATTTGGACCTCGTAGCCGGCCGGGGCCAAAAAAGGGAGCAGTTCTTTGCCCGGTGTAAATTCGTGGATGGTGTTGCCGTCGGGGTCATTAAATTGGCCGCGCCAATGCACATCGGCCTCATTGCCGGCGGCGCTGACAAACAAGATGCCCTCATCATTCAGTTGATCCACCATTTGCTCGATAAAACCGCTGCCGTCCATGGGGGTCAGCCCGTTGCTGCCGGTGGAGTTGGAAATAACCCGGACGCCCTGGCTGACCAGCCAATCAATGGCCAAAGCCATAGCCACATCGCTGCCGTCGTAATAGGCCAGGTACAGCTCGGCGTCGGGGGCCATCTCATGCACAATCTCGGCGCAGGCCGTGCCATGCACTTCGGAGTCAAAGTTAGAGGTGTCGCCAAAAGCCTGCACCGTAACATTGTCCGGCAGTTCCTGGCCCAGCAAGTTTTTGTAGCCACCAAAGCCCAAATCCAAAATGCCTATCTTGACCCCTTTGCCGGTGATGCCTTTGGCCTGCCAGGCGTCGGCCTTGGTTACATGCACCCCCTGGCCTTCGATGATAGCCCCCTCTTTAATGGTAGCCTTGTTAGGCACTTCTAGCCGGATGACGTGCTCCAGGTTTGAGATGCGCTCCACAATCAGGTTGGGCTGCTCAGATTTGATCTGCTCTTCAATCAGGCTGACCGGAATGGCGATATTGATTTTGTTTTTGTAGCTGGCTACCACCACCACACCTTCGGCTTCTAGCTCTTTGATGAGGGGTGCGGGGTCATCCGTATCCAGCACCAGGGT
>CAZDMM010000930.1:0-3102 GCA_964505845.1 uncultured Caldilineaceae bacterium | reverse complement strand
AAACTGAGTTTCGCAACGCAATTGGGTGTCCAAACTGAGTTTGGACACCAGCCAAGACTGCCAAATAAAAATATCTATTGTTCAAAGGAGAACCAACCATGAAAGTAGGCTGTTTTGCCTTAATTGATCCTTTTTCGGTGCTGGATCACCAACTGAGCCGGATTCAGGAGTGGGGCTTTCAGTACGCCGATGTGACCGACAACAGCGACGGCGGCTGCCTGGGGGTGGAGTTTGGCTTTACCGCCGTGGCCAGCCTCGACGCCAACCCCTTTGATTTGAAGCGAATGTTTGAGCAGCACGGCCTGACCATTACCAGCTATTGCGCTCACGCCAATCTGCTTGATCCGGCGGCGCCGTGGCGCTACGGCACGGCCCAAATCATCAAAGCAGTGCGGGCGGCGGCGGCTATCGGCGTCAAACACGTCATCACCACCGAGGGCGACCCCAAGACCGAGTTTGGGCACAACCTCTCGGAGCGGGAGGCGCTGTTCAGCATCCGTGAGAAGCTGTATGAGCCGCTGCGCCTGGCCGCCGACTGCGGGGTCAAAATTTTGCTGGAGCCGCACGGCAAATACACCGACTCGGTGGATTATATGGAAAAAATCCTGGAGTTGTGCAACTCCGAGGCGCTGGGCGGCGGCGACCCGGTGGCGATGATCAAGCGGCTGGGCAGCAAGATTGAGCACGTCCACTGGAAAGATTGGCCGGCTGAGATGGAAGCGCAGCGGGGCAAAATGTTTGGGGCGGGCATGGCCGTAATCCCCCTGGGCACGGGCGTGGTTGACATCAAGGGTGCGTTTGAGGCGCTCAAAGCAGCCGGTTATAACGGTTATACCACCCTGGAAGTGGCCGGCGAGGAGAATGTCAAGCAGAGCTATGCCTATCTAAAATCGCTGGGGGCGGAGTAAGAATATAAAAAAAAGGGCGAGGTGCTACTGAGTACCTCGCCCTTAAATTTCTGACACCACTACCAAACAACAGTCACCAGATTTGACCCAGTAATCGCCTCATCGCGGGTCAGAATTCCATCCACAGGGATAGCTTGGGCCAGCGCGGTACCGACAATCAAACCATCGTGAATATCCAAGTCAGTAGGCATACGTTGAATTACGGTCAGGTCAATGGGGAAAACTAGACAGCGAGGATCAGCATTGAGAGCAAGCAATACCTGCTCAAGTGTTTGAGCAAAGCGACCTTTGCCAGCCAAAAATTTTATCTCGGCCAGAACAATGGCAGGAATGATGAGTTGAACGCCGGGGTCTCGGAGAATGGTGCGAGCTTTGTCGCTCAAGCGACTATCTCCACTGATGAACCAAACTAGAGCATGCGTGTCTACCACAAAAGTGGTCATAACAGGTCTTCAGCAATTTGATACTCAGCAGTCTTGATGATTTCCAGACTAAAATCTGCGCCGGCCCACAAACCCTCAAGGTCAGCAAATTTTAATGGTTGGTCATGAGCCTGTTCTTGCAGCCGAGCCAGTAAATCATCTACCCGCTCTTGAAGAGTCTCAATCGTTGTCCGAATCAAATGAATATCTTGCTGAACACGAGCAACCTCGTTTATGAGTGTTGGGTCCATTTTTCTTCTCCGCGAGAATGTCTCTTCTAAAATTATAGCACGGAGAGACAACTCTGAAAACCCTCACCTTCGATGGCATTTAAATCAAGGTTATAACCCCAGATCCTCCCACAGCCGATCTACCTTGGCCTTGACCGCCGCATCCATCTGGATCAGCTCCGGCCAGCCGCGCTGATAATCCTCCAGCGGCCCTTTGGCGGTGGCGTCAATGCCAATTTTGCCGCCAAAAGCAAAGCGGTAGCTGGCGTGGTCGAGGGCGTCAACCGGCCCTTCCTGGATCACCACATCCCGCGCCCAATCTACATTGTTGAGCATGTGAAAATAAGCTTCCTGGGTGTTTTGCACGTCCACGTGCTCATCCAAAATGACAATGCACTTGGTCAGCATCATCAGCCCCAACCCCCACAGCCCATTGATAACCTTGCGGGCGTGGCCGGGGAAACGTTTTTTGATGGAGACAAAAATTAAGTTGTGAAAGACGCCCTCGGCGGGCATGTTGACATCCACAATCTCGCTCAGGAACAGCCGCATCAGCGGCAAAAAGAGGCGCTCGGTGGCCTTGCCCATCCAGTAATCTTCCATCGGCGGGGCGCCGACGATGGTGGTAGGATAGATGGGATTTTTGCGATGCGTGATGGCGGTAACATGCAGCACCGGGTAATCGTCGGGCGGGGTATAGTAGCCGGTGTGGTCGCCAAAAGGGCCTTCGGTGCGGCGCTCATGCGGGTCAACATAGCCCTCGATAATGTATTCGGCCTGGGCGGGGGCTTCCAGGGGTTGGGTAAGGCATTTGACCAGCTCGACCGGCTTGCCGCGCAGCCAGCCCGCCAGCAAAAATTCGTCAATACCGGGCGGCAGGGGGGCGCTGCCGCACCACATCACGGCCGGATCGCCGCCCAGGCTGAGGGCTACCGGAATCCCCTCGACGCCGTTCTCCTGGGCCACGCGGGTATGCTCCGCCCCACCTTTGTGGATTTGCCAATGCATGCCCAGTGTGCGCCGGTCGTACACCTGCACCCGGTACATGCCCACGTTGCGGATGTTGGTCAGCGGGTCGCGGGAGATGATGGTGGTCATGGTGATGTATTTGCCGCCGTCCTGTGGCCAGCATTTAAGGATGGGCAGGCGGCCCAAATCCACCGCGTCGCCTTTGTAGACCACCTCCTGCACCGGCCCATTTTTGACCAGGGCCGGTTTCAGCCCCATCGAGCGCAGCGCGCCCAACATCTCCATGCCCCGCGAGAGGGCGGCTCCAAAACCCTGCGGCAGCTTGGGGTCAATGATTTTGGCCAGGTTGTCGCGCAATTGGTTGAGGTTGTCCACGCCCAGCGCCCAGGCCATGCGGTCGGGGTGGCCCAGGCTGTTGATGAGCACCGGCGTCTCGTAGCCCACCACATTTTCAAAAAGCAGAGCCACGTTTTTATCCAGCGGCCCTTTACACACCCGGTCGGTGATCTCGGTAATTTCTAATTCGGACGAAACGGGGGTTTTGATGCGGCGCAGGTGGCCGCGCTTTTCCAG
>CAZDMM010000929.1:1679-3105 GCA_964505845.1 uncultured Caldilineaceae bacterium | reverse complement strand
TCAGGTGCAGCAGGGCATTGAACACCGCCGAGCCGGTCACAGCATAGGTGGCGTTCATCGGGCCGGCACACTGCGGCGCGGAGCCGGTGAAGTCGGCGGTCAGCTCGTCATCCTCAACGATGACGGTGCAGCGAATGGGATACGCGCCCTCGCTGACCCCGTCATCCTCAATCACATCCTCATAAGTGTACACCCCGTTGGGGATGCGCCGGATTTCCTCCCGCATGCGCCGCTCGGCAATCTTGATCAAATCCTGGGTGGCCGTTTCGACCACCTCCAGCCCGTAAGCTTTGATCAGGTTGAGCAGCCGCCGCTCGGCCACGTTGACCGAGCCGATCATGGCCTTCAAATCGCCATACGTCACCATGGGGGTACGGTGGTTGGAGAGGATAATCTTCCAGATGTCCTCCTGGTCTTGGCCCTGGCGCATCAGCCAGATGGGCGGGATACGCAGCCCTTCCTGAAAGATGTCGGTGGCGTCGCCGGCCAGGCCGCCGGGCGTTTTGGCTCCCGGCTCGGCCAGGTGAGCGCAGTTAGCCACAAAAGCCACAATTTGGCCCTCATGGAACACGGCCTTGAGGATAGTATGCTCCGGCACGTGGCCGCTGCCCCGGTAGGGGTCGTTCATCAGCAGCACGTCGCCTGGCTCATAAACATCATAGCCCAGCTCCTCCAGCATCCACTCGACCGTGTACTTGATGGTGCCAATCTGGGAAGGACAAAATTCGGCCTGGGCAATCATCTGGCCGCGCTTGTCAAAGAGCACGCAGGAAAAGTCGAGCGACTCGTTGAAGATGGGCGAGTAGGCCGTGCGCATCATGGCAACGCCCATCTCGCGGCAGGTAGTGGTCAAATAGTTGTCAATGACGGTCAGCGTGACCTGGTCAATGGACAAACCGGAACTGAGGGAAGTGGCCGGAACGGAGGGATACTCTTTGGCGGCAGGTTGGCTTAGGTTCATCATTGCTTTAGCTCCACAATCTACTGTCAACGAATGAAAAACGAATAAACGAATGGAAACGCCCTTATTCGTTTACTCGTTAGCTATTCGTTGACAGTTTGGGTAATCAATACTGAATTATGCAAGGCTCTCAGATTGCAGGGATTCTTCGGCCTGCGGCCTCACGCGAAGCAGTGACAAATTTTCCATATCAAAGCAGCGGGGTCATCATCTCGGATGTTTCCTGGGAAGGAACCACCGGGACAATCTCAAACTCGACCAAATCTTGCCATTGGACAACCCACTGCTGGAACAACCGCAAATCATCACACTCCATCAGTTGAAAGCAGCGGTCAAAGTTGGCCTCAACCCAACTACCAACATATTTCAAACCGTCGGGCATCAGCCGCCCTTGCTGCCCGGCGCGCCGGTAGATTGCCAGCGCGTCTCGATTCTTGAACCGCTCGATGACCATGAACAGCATCT
>CAZDMM010000929.1:0-1579 GCA_964505845.1 uncultured Caldilineaceae bacterium | reverse complement strand
ATATCGTACTCATTGCGAGTCAGGCTCATGCCCGGCTCCACCAGGGTAGTCGAGCCGTCTTCCTCGACAATCAGCGGGCCGGCCAGCCGCTCCCCCACCGGCAGGGCCGAGCGGCGGATGAGGCGGCAAGGCAAAAAACCGTGCCCGGCAAAGTAGACGGAACGCTCGCGCGGTGGGGCAGACTCCACGGCCTGAACTTTACCCAGGCGGGGCATCGGGGTCGCGCCGATGGCCGTCACCTTGAAGCTGATGAGTTCAATCACCGCCGTGGGGATGCGATAACCGTAGGTGGCTTCGTGCATGCGGTGGAAAGCTTCGTAAGCCTCGGCCAGAAAGTCTAGCTTCCCGGAAGCTTGAAGCTTCCGGGAAGGTTCGGAGGCTTCAAAACCGGGCAGTTCAATTTCGGTTTCGTAGTTCTGGCCCAGGTAACGCATGTTGATGGCGTAGCGAAGCTGCGGCTCCCCCTGATAACCTTGCTGGCGCAGTTCGGCCAGCGCAGCCGCGGCAATCTGGCGAAATTGACTTTCCACCGCGCTCAGAGAGACCAAATCGGAGCGGAAAGCCTGGGTCCAAATCTTGTCCACCCGTAGGTCGGCCATGAGCAGGCCCAGGGCCGAAAACGCGCCGGGGAAGGGAGGCACGATGACGGTGGGGATGTCCAGCTTACGGGCGATGGCCGCGCCGTGCAGCGGCCCGGCTCCGCCAAAGGCAATCAGGGCAAAACGCCGGGGGTCGTGGCCGCGCTCAATGCTGACCATGCGGATGGCGTTGGCCATGTTCTCGTTGGCGATGTCTACGATGGCGTGGGCCAGCTCGATGCTCTCCATGCCCAATTTTCCGGCCATTCTCGACATCTGCTGGCGGGCCAACTCTGTTTGCAGCTTCATCTTGCCGCCCAAAAAATAGTCGGGGTCAAGCCGGCCCAGCAGCAGGTTGGCGTCGGTGAGGGTCGGCTCGGTTCCGCCCTGCCCGTAACAGACCGGGCCGGGGTCGGCCCCGGCGCTGTGCGGCCCCACCTGCAAAAATCCGCCGGCGTTAATCCAGGCCATCGAGCCGCCGCCCGCACCGATGGTTTTGAGGTCAATGATGGGAATAGCCGCCGGAATGCCCCACTCGATTTCAAACTCGGTGGTGTGGTGCAGCGCCCCCTCCACAATGATGCCGACATCGGCGCTGGTGCCGCCCACGTCAATGGTGACGACATCCTTCAGCCCCAGCAGCCCGGCCATGTATTGGCTGGCGACCATGCCACCGGCCGGGCCGGAAGTCGCCAGGTGGATGGGATGGTCGGCAGCGGCGGCCGCTTGCATAATCCCGCCGTTGGATTTCATCAAGGCCCAGTGGATGTCAATGCCCTCTTCGTCCAGGCCGCGCTGCAAGCTGCCCACGTACCGCTGCAGCAGCGGCTTGAGGTAGGCGTCGGCGATGGTGGTGCTGGAGCGCTCGTACTCGCGCCAAATCGGGGCCACCTCGTGGGAAATCGAGACGGGCAGGCCGTTGAGCCGTTTTTGCAAGCGCCGCTTGAGCGCCTGCTCGTGCTCGGTGTTGAGATAGGCAAAAAGCAGGCACACCGCCACCG
>CAZDMM010000928.1:0-3118 GCA_964505845.1 uncultured Caldilineaceae bacterium | reverse complement strand
CTGTACGCTCTGCTGTTTTACGGCCTGCCCGGCTGGAACCAACTCCACTCCCCCGTCCGCTGGATTTTCCCCTTCCCCCTCAGCCTGGCCGTGCTGGCCGGTATCGGGGTGGCGTACCTGGAACGATTTGTCAGCGCACAAAGATGCGGGGGAGCAGGGGAGCGGAGGAGCAGCAACCTGGAAGATTGGAAGGTTGGAGGTATGGTTAATGCTCCAACCTTCCAATCTTCCAGCCCTCCAATCCACCACCTCTCTTCGCCTCTTCGCCTCCCACCCCTTCCGGGTGTTCCGGCTCTGCCCGCCTTCGGCGTGGGGATCGCCTCCTCCCTCGGCTGGCTGCTTTTTTGGAGCGGGCTGGCCGGCGTGCTTGCCATGCTAACGGCGCTCCTCATGCCTACCCCCTTCATTCAGGCCGCCGGCTTCGTCTTTGAGCGTTCCGGCCTGGCCCAAAACGCCTTTGCCGATGCCCGCCAATTTTTTGGCTACCAATGGCCCAACTTCTTCAAATTCTTTTTGATGCTGACCGCCGCCGGGGCCTTGCTGCGCGTGGTGCGCTGCCCAATTTTTGTACCTAACCTTTTGGAAAAAATACGGCAGGGGCGCAGGGGCGCAGGGGCGCAGGGGCGCGGTGAGAATGACGCTCCCCCGCGCCCTCGCTCCTCTGCTCCCTTGCACGCATGGAAGCCCCTCGCGCTTCTCGTCATTGCCTTCGATTTGCTGCTGGCCGGGGCCGGCTTCAATCCGGCGGTTGACCCGGCGCTGCTTGATTTTAAGCCAAAGGTGGTTGAGTGGCTGGAAGCTCGCCAGGCCGAAGACCCGCTCTTTCGGCTGACCAGCTTTGACACCCCTGACGGGCGCGGCAACAAAGTTTTCCTGGCCAATGCCGGCATGTATTACAACTTCTTTGATGTGCGCGGCTACGACAGCATCATCCCCGGCCAATACGCCCGCTTCATGCAGCTCATCCAGCCCAACGGCGACCTGCTCTTCAACCGCGTCGGCCCAATTTATTACGATGGCTACGCGGCCCTGGACTCGGCCTTGCTCGACCTGCTGGGCGTGCGCTACGTTTTGACCACGGTAGACATCAACAACCCCAACTATAAGCTGGTTTACAATGATGAGATTCGCGTCTATGAGAATACCGACGCCCTGCCCCGCGCCTTTCTAGTTTACAAACAGCAAGACCTGCCAGGCGACGGGTCTAACCTGGATACCGCCCTGCGCAGCCTCAACCCCCGCCAAAAAGTGATGCTGGATGGCGTCACCAACGGCCTGGGCCGCGACCTGGCCCCCTCCGACGCGCAGCCCGCGACTCCGGGAACGCCCAATGTCCAGATTACCTCTTATACGCCCAATGAAGTCCGTCTCACCGTTCAAACCGACCAACCCCGCTGGCTTGTGCTGGCCGATGCTTACTTTCCCGGCTGGAGAGCCTACACTAACGCGCGACTGCCGACTGCCGACCGCCGACCGCCACAAGGAGAGACAATTACCAATTACCAATTACCAATCTCTAATCTCCAATCAGAAACCGAACTCACCATTCATCGAGCCAACGGCGCTTTCCGGGCGGTGTACCTCCAACCCGGCGAATGGGACATCCGCTTCCGCTACAGCCCGCGCAGCTTCCAACTGGGGTTGTACGGCTCCTTCCTGGCTTTTGTCAGCCTGGCTCTGCTGGTAGGCTACTGGAGCTGGGGCAAACTGTACCGCGAGAGCGAGAGCGACTCCGCCATCAAACGCATCGCCAAAAACAGCCTGGTGCCGATGGTCATGGCCCTGTCCAACCGGCTAATTGACTTTGCCTTTGCCCTGCTCATGCTGCGCATTTTGCAGCCCGAAGGAGCCGGCCGCTATGCCTTTGCCGTGGCCTTCATCGGCCTGGCAGAAATCCTCACCCGCTACGGTTTGGGTACGCTGGTTACCCGCGAGGTGGCCACCCGGCGCGCCCACAGCAATCGTTACCTGTCCAACGTCTCAATCTTGCGTCTGTATTTGTGGCTGGCGGCGCTGCCCCTGATGGCGGCAATTTTGGGGCTGTATGTGCTTTTTGGCGGTTTAACCTGGGATGTCGTGCTGACGGTGGCCCTTTTTGCCCTGGGGACGCTGTTCAGCAATCTCTCCGACGGCCTGACCGCCATTTTTTACGCCCACGAAAAAGCCGAGTATCCCGCCGCCATCGCCTCGGTGACAACGCTGACGCGGGTGAGCCTGGGCGCGCTGGCGCTGCTGCTGGGTTGGGGCATCATCGGTCTGGGGCTGGTTTCGCTCATCGCCAATCTGGTTACCTTTTTGGTGTTGGGCTACATCCTGATGGTCAAAATCTTTAAACCCCGCCCGGAAACCGATCCCGCCTTGCAGCGCGGCATGTTGGGCGAGGGTCTGCCCCTGATGATTAACAACCTGCTGGCAACTATCTTTTTCCGCATTGATGTCTTTGTCCTCTCGCCCACCTGGGGCGCCGCCGCCGTAGGCTACTACAACGCCGCCTACAAATATATTGACGGCATCAACGTCATCCCCCAATATTTTACCCTGGCTCTCTTCCCCCTAATGAGCCGCTTTGCCGCCGACTCGCGCGAGTCGCTGGCTCGCGCCTATATTTTGAGCCAGCGCCTGTTATTATTATTAGCCCAGCCGCTGGCCGTTGGCACACCTTTTGTGGCCCGCGAGCTGATCCTTTTTCTGGCCGGGGAACGCTTTCTGCCCGATGGGGTGATTGCCCTGCAATTCCTGATCTGGTTTTTGCCTTTTAGCTTTATCAACCAGGTGACGCAGTACGTGCTCATCGCCGTCAACCAGCAGCGCCATCTCACCCGCGCCTTTATCATGGGGGTGCTGTTCAACCTCACCACCAATCTAATTTTTATCCCGTTGTACGGCTACCGCGCCGCCGCCGTCACCACCATCCTCTCCGAGTGGGCGCTGCTCATTCCCTTCTACCTGCTGGTACGCAAAAATCTCTGCACCGTGCCCTGGTTTGACGTGGTGTGGCGGCCAACGCTGGCCGCCGCGGTGATGGGTTTGAGCCTGTGGCTTTTGGGCGACCTGAACTTCCTGCTCACCTGCCTGGTTGCCGGGGTAACGTACCTGGGCGTGCTGGCTCTCGTCGGCG
>CAZDMM010000927.1:1572-3124 GCA_964505845.1 uncultured Caldilineaceae bacterium | reverse complement strand
ATAGGGCGAGCGGGGTCTTGATACACATGATTCACCGCCACAATTTGCACCATGGGGCCGGTGTAGACGTTATCCCCAATGCGCACCCCGCCCTGTCCGCGGATCACATTGAACTCGCCCAAAAAGCAGTTTTGGCCGATGTGAATGCCGGCCCGGGGCAGGTTACGAAAGTTAAACACGTGCAGCATGGTATGGTGCATCAGAAAGGTGTTGTCGCCAATGGTGATGCCGCCGGGCAGAGCATGCAAATACACCCCCTGATCCAGATACACCCCCTTACCCAGGGTAATATTGCCGGCATGCGCAATCCGCACCCCGGCTTCAATGGCCGGCATGCCGTTTATTTTTATGATGAGCCGGTAAACCAGGCCGCGCAGGCCCAGGCCCACAATGGTGGGGATCCAACCAAAAAGCCCCAGAATGAGTTGTTCTAAAATATAAGCCGGCACATTGGCCGCCTGACCGGCCAGGTAATAGCGAAGCTGCTTCATCATATGTAAATTACTCACCAATTCTTACAAAATCGCCGTAGCTAAAAGCTGGCGATAGCGCCCCATAAAAGTCAGGTCAGGCTGGGCCGGAGGGTGGTCCTCACCCGTTTCGGCGGCGAGGATGTAATCAACGGCTTCGGCCAGGTTGCGGGTGATGGTTAAAAAATGGCCGCCGGTCGTATGCAAAGCCGGCACCAACTGTTCAGGGCCTCGACCGGTCAAAACCAAAAAAGTGCGGCAGCCCACCTGGTAGCCGGCCTGGATATCCGAAGCCGCATCTCCGATTAGATAAGACTCGGTCAAACCAAGCCCCATCTCTTTAGCGGCCTGCAGCAGCATGCCCGGTTTTGGTTTGCGGCAGTCACACTCATCCTCCGGGCGATGCGGGCAATAAATAACTCGGTCAATGCGGCCGCCGCTGGCGCTAATTTCGGCCACCATCTGCCGGTGAATCTCCTCAACCGTTTGGGCCGTCACCAGCCCCCGCCCTATGGCCGCCTGGTTGGTAACCACGATAATGGGCAAATCTAGATGGCTCAGGCTGGCTAAACTTTTTTTGACTCCAGGCAGAAATTCAAATTCTTCCCAACTTTTTACATGGTCAGGACGATTTTCGCAGATGACCCCATCCCGATCAAGGAAAACTGCGCGCATAGCATCTCCTTCTACCTGGAATATCAAAACATCTTACGGCACGCAGTGTACCAAGACTCAATAATAAAGTAATGAGAGGATTATTAGAAATAGGTTAGAAATATAGATTGTATTTAACGGATTGCCAGCTCTGGTTGCGGGGTAAGGGTTAGCTGGTGTGGAATGACGGCAGCCATTAACTCCTGGCGAATGGTGGCGCAGATACAATGTTCCAGGATGAGATGGGCGTCTTCTTGTTGTTCAATGCGGGGGCTGGGGATGGTGATACACAAATCTACCATATCCTTCAAGCGACCGCCCCGGTCGCCGGTTAACCCGATGGTGACAGCGTGGTGACGCCGGGCCACTTCCATGGCTCTCAGCACATTGGCCGAGTTGCCGCTGCAGCTAATGCCAATCACCACATC
>CAZDMM010000927.1:301-1562 GCA_964505845.1 uncultured Caldilineaceae bacterium | reverse complement strand
CGGCCTCGACTAAAGGCTCCAACTGGGCTGCAAAAACATTATCAAAAGCGGTATCATTAGCCCAGGCCGTCATCAGGGCCATATTATCGGTTAGCCCAATCACCCGAAAACGGGGCGCGCCGGCTACCTGGGTATTTTTAGCCAGGTCGCAGGCAAAGTGGGTGGCCGTAGAGGCGCTGCCGCCGTTGCCAAAAATAAATACCTTGTGCCCTTGCCGGGCGCAGGTTAATAACAGTTCCACCACCTGGCCAACCAAACCGGTGGGTAATTGGGCAATCATTTCCTGCAGTTGGGTCATATAAGTTTGAATGGAGTTAAGCGTCGAATTCATGGGATCCCTTTCTACCCACAGTTCAGCGGGCCATACTTGCTACCAGCCGGTTGGCTTCTTCATATTTCTCCGGCAAACCAATATCAATCAGCAAATCTTCAATGACATACCCGGCAATGGGTTGGCCCTCGGCCAATAAATTTGGAAAAACATCGTGCCCAAAATCATACATCTGTTCCGCCGGAATCCGGCTTAAAACCTCTGGCTCCAAAACATAAATCCCGGCATTAGCCAGGTTAGAGAAGACCTGCTCGCGGGGGGGTTTTTCGGCAAAGCGCACAATTTTTTGCTGCTCATCCAGTTGCACAATGCCGCGATTCCAGGGGTCAACCACGTGATACAGCCCCATGGTAGCCAAAACCCCCGCCCACCGGTGCAGGGCTATCATCGGGCGCAAATCGGCCCAGGTCAACAAGTCGCCATAGAATACTACAAAAGTTTCATCAAAAAAAGATTGCAGGCGTTTGACTCCCCCGGCCGACCCAAGCAGTTGTTCCTCAACGGAGTAGCGCAGGCTTACCCCCCAGCGGCTACCATCCTTAAAGTAGTCCATCACCGCGCCGGGGAGATGGTACAGGTTGACGGCTAAATCGGTTACGCCGCAATCACGCAGGTGGATGATAATATGTTCCAGCAGAGGTTTGCCGCCGATGGGGAGCATCGGTTTGGGTAAATGGTCGGTCAGGGGGCGCAGGCGGCGCCCCTCGCCGGCCGCTAAAATCATACCCTTCATCTAGTAGGCTCCCCGTGATTTTAACACAGCGGGGATAGTTTGCCATAAAATGTGCAGGTCAAACCAGATGCTATAGTTGCGGATGTAATTCATATCCAGCATGACCCGGTCATCATAGCTGACATCGCTGCGGCCGCTCACCTGCCACAGGCCGGTGATGCCCGGTTTTACGGTGGAGAGATTCATGCGCCATTTGC
>CAZDMM010000927.1:0-291 GCA_964505845.1 uncultured Caldilineaceae bacterium | reverse complement strand
CAAACTCATCTGGACGATGAGCACATTGACCAGTTGCGGCAGTTCATCCAGGCTGGTGCGGCGTAAAAATCGGCCAATCCGGGTGACGCGCGGGTCATTCTTTAATTTATGGTTGACTTCAAACTCGCGCCGCAGTTCAGGGTCGCGGGCCAGGCGTTCATCGGCGTCAACATACATGGTGCGGAATTTAAGGGCATGGAAAGATTTGCCCCCCACACCCACCACCCGGCGCAGGTGGAAGATTGGCCCGGAGGAGTCAAGCTTAATGGCAATGCCGATGGCCGCCATTAC
>CAZDMM010000926.1:0-3124 GCA_964505845.1 uncultured Caldilineaceae bacterium | reverse complement strand
GTTAAACTTCCTTCACTGCACTCATAAGATTTTGGGTAAGCGGAAGCGTCAAAACAACTTCGGTTCCCTGGCCTGGGCTGGAGTGCAAGGTCAGGACGCCATTAATTGCATTGGTTCTTTCCTGCATATTAATCATGCCCAAACTACCGCGTTCATCATAACGAGCCTTGACAGCATGCACATCAAAACCGGCTCCATTATCTTTGGTAATAACGGTTAGCGAATCCGCCCGGTGGTCCGGCCTCACGATAATATCAATTTGGGAGGCTTTGGCGTATTTTTTGGCGTTGTTGACGGCTTCTTGAATGACTGCAAAAATAGCCACCTCTGCTTTGGGAGAAAGCCGCTCAAATTCTGCCTCTACCGTTAACGCAATATTTAGATTATCGGTTTCTTTAAGCCGTTCCGTGTAGACTTCCAGGGCCGGGATTAGCCCCTGTGTTTCCAAAATGACCGGGCGCAGGTCAAACAGCAGGGTGCGCAATTGTTTCAGGGCTTTCTCGGCCACCGATAGGTTCAAGTCAATTTCCGGTACTACATGCTCGGGCGCTCGTTTAAATAACTCCTTGGTAAAGTTTAAGCTCATTATAATTGAAGCGACCATCTGGGTAGGGCCGTCGTGCAAATCACGCGCCAGGCGTTTGCGGATATCATCTTCGACCACAATCAGACGGTCTCGTTCTTCTTTGAGGGTTTCATACAGGCGCGCATTCTCAATAGCTACCGCAGCCTGATTGGCAAAGGTGGTCAATAGTTGTTGTTCTAAAGGGCCAAAGTAGTGGTCGGGCTGGCTGTGCAAGACCTGTAAAACCCCAATCAATTTATTGCGCGAGATCATCGGCACGCACAAGAGCGAGGTCAACTGAAAATTGACCGTTTCGGCGATGCTCTGGTAATAGCGATTATCTCGGTGAACATCGTCCACAATCAAGGGCTTGCGGTGGGTGGCTACCCAGCCGGCAATGCCCTTATCGCGGGCCATACGCACGCCCTTTAAGCTTTCACCGCCGCCGCCTTCAACCACCGCAAAAACCAGCTCATCGGTTAGCTCATCCAGCAGCAGCAAAGAGCCGGCGGAAGCGTTCATCACCTCAACAGCGGCGGCCATGATGCGGTGCAGCAGTGGCTCCAGATTTAACTCTGAGGTCAACGAACCGGCTACCTCATGCACTACATGCAGGGTGGCAATCCGATGTTGGGCTTCTTGAAAGTCGGCCTCCAGAGCCTTAACTTTATCTCTAAGCTGTGCTAATTCGCGCTCGCTGTTGGAACGGCTCAAGGACATTCTCTTAAGGTTGGGACTGGTCTTATCGTAGCGCAATTTGAGAAAATGGGCTAATTACTGAGAAGTTTTTGTAATGCCGGTAATTCTCTAAGTGCAGCTTCGCGTCCCAGGCGGATAAAATCATCCGCCTTTTCATAATCCATGCCGGTATACACTTCTACTCGCGGCTTGATCAGCACATCTACCGGACTCAGCCGGGTTTTGACAATTTCGCGCTCCATAATTGCCATCATACTGGTCAGCACGCCAAAAAAGTTAGGATGGGCCGGCCGGGCAACATTTTTGCGGCCCCGCGCCCGCTCTTCTTCAATAGAAGGGATGACGCTGGAGGCGATGATGATATTGGCTCCTTTTTCGGCCAAAACGCTGGCCGGCAGCGGGTTAACCGCCCCGCCATCAATTAAATAATGCCCATGCAGCGTGTAGGGCGAAAAAATACCGATGATGCCGATGCTGGCGCGCACAGCTTCGGCCAGCGGGCCTGACTCAAACACAACCTGCTCGCCAGAAAAAACATCGGCGGCCACCACATAAAACGGCACTTTGGTATCGGCAAAGGTGGCCTGATTAAACTGCTTATCCAGATATTTGAGGGTAGCGTTGCCTTTGATCAGACCATTCCAGGGTAAGTTAAATTTGGGATCCCATAAGCCGCTTTTGAAGTCAATCAATTTAACCAAATTTTTAGCAAAACGGGCAATTTCGTCGGGCGATTTGCCGCAGGCGTAGAGTCCCCCAAACAGCGAGCCGGCGCTGGTGCCGGCAATCATATCCACCGGAATATTGGCTTCCTCCAGCGTTTTGAGCACCCCAATATGGGCAATCCCTCTGGCTCCGCCGCTAGACAAGGCCAAACCGATGACGCGCTGGGTTAATTTACGGGCGGTCCGGCCTAACTGCGCCTCGCTTTGATCGGAGTAAAAAATAGGGCCTTGCGCATGTTCAGTTATCCAGGCTGCCTGGGGCGTATCTACCAATACGGTAGCGCGAGCCAATTGCAGAGCTTTGGCATTAACTTCGCTGTAACCGGCCGGTAGGGCCATCAGGACCCAGTCGTAACCATCCAGCAAAATACTGAGCGTCTCCACCAGGCTGGCGTTAGAGAGTTGGTCCATGGCTTCTAAAACCACCAAATCTTCGCTTTGAGCCTGCGGGTTGATTTGGTTAACCAGGTTGCGCCCGGTAGCGTCAAACAAAACCACCCGCTGCCGGGTGAGGGCATGCACCTGCTCGGCCAGCCGCCAGGCTTTTTCGCCAATGGTGGCTACCAGGGTGTAGCCGGGCCGTTTTTTAACCTCGCTGACCGCATCGCTCAGGCGGCGGCTCAACTCACGAGAAAGCTGCAGGGCAATTTCGGGATGATCGGCCAGCAGCTCGTCCATATCGGCCTTGCGCAGCATCCACAAATCGGCGTCCAGGGTGACGGTGACGGTAGCCGAGCGCCGCTGGTTTAGCAGCAAGGCCATCTCGCCAAAGAAGTTGCCCGGCCCCAAAAAATTGATGACCTTTTCTGCGCCGGTTTCAGTGTTGACCGAAACTTTCACCTGCCCCGACTCGATCAAATACATCGAGTCGCCCAGGCTGTTTTCTACAAAAACAACTTCACCGTGCTCAAAATGGGTTTTGCGCAGCTTGGCGGAGATGGCCGACAGGGTAACCGGCGGCAGCGATTTAAAGAACGGAATCCGGTGGAGACTTTCCTCGATGAGGTGACGTTGAGCGTTTATTTCAACCATAGTGCCTGCTGACAGGTTGGCCCAATGAAATTTGGAAGAAGGGCCAATATAATCAAATTATATCATAGCCCACCGTCTCTCACAATGGGACATGGGTTTAAGC
>CAZDMM010000925.1:0-3126 GCA_964505845.1 uncultured Caldilineaceae bacterium | reverse complement strand
GTCAGGCCAAAGGCCCCCAGGCCCAACCCGCTGAGCGCACGCAGGCGGCGGCTCAGAGCCAGGCTAAAGGCGTCATCCTGCTGCAACAACCAGCGGTTCAGCAGATAGGCCAAACCACCCCAGACGATAAAATAGAGCACCGTCCGGCCAATAAAGAAGGGCGTATTGAGATAGGGCAATTTGTGCTGCAGCAGCTCGTCGTGGGCCACGGCTTCGGGACGCGCCCACTCGTACAGAAGCGGCAGCCCCAACAGGAGAGGGATAACCAGGACGGCCAGCAGGGGCAGCGTTAACATGCCGGCCCGCAAAATTCGCTGGGACACAAAGCCCCAGCCGCCGCCGGTCATGTTATAAATCATCATAATGGCCAGACAGCCCAGGGCCACCTGTACCCACAGCAGGTAGCCTACCAGGTAGGCCGCCATAAATTGGGCCGGACTCAGAAACCAGCCCACCGCCAAAAGAATCAAGCCGGCGACGCCTACCCCAAGCGCCAGCTTTTGAACTCGACTTAAGATTGGTTGGGTTTGCGGCTGATTCATTGCCCCGGCTCCTCTAACTGGCTGCGTTGGTCGGGCGGCACATCCTCAAGGGTGGCGTTCTGGCTTAATTGCAGCGCCCGGATATAAGCAATAATGGCCCAGCGATCTTGCGGTTCAATCCGGGAGGCGTAGCCGTACATCACCCCAAAGCCATGGGTGATCACATCATAAAAGTAACCGGGCGGCGCTTCTCGCAGGCGCGGGATATGAAAGGAGGGCGGGGTTTTCATCCCACGTTGCACAATCATGCCCTGCCCGTTGCCCAGCGCCCCGTGACAGGGTGAGCAAAAAATATTGTAGCGCTCCTGGCCTCGCTGCATCAGCTCCGGGGTAATCTCCAGGGGAAAGAACTCAACCGGCGCGCCAGCCTCATTTTTGCCTTGATAAAAGCGGCTGTCCAGGTCAAGATGCCCTTGCGCCACCGTATTAGCCGCCAGGGGGCGCGACGCCTGGCCATCCAGAAAGAAATCGCTGGGCTGCAAAGGCTTTACTTTGGCCTGAGTGCGCATGTCATACCAGCAGCCGGTGAGCAGCAGCAGGCAGGTGAGGGGAATTAATAAATATCTTGCCTGTATCACTTTTTTACTAATCGTTACCATATACCTCATCCCGGATATTTGTACCGCTCAATCTCTGATACTTTTTCAGGCTGAAGACTTTCTAAAAACTTGCGGGTCTGTTCCAGATCAAACTTGGGGTCTTTGGCCTCAATTTGCAGAAAAAAGCGATCCCGTGTGGCCGCCTCAAAGCCGGGCACGCCAAAGACGGGATGGTAAGGTTGGGGCAGCCCATTCAAGGCCAGCATGCCCAGCACCGCCGCAAAGGCGGCCAGCAGCACCGTTGTTTCAAAAGTTGGCGGGATGAAAGCCGGCCAGCTATGCAGCGGCCGCCCGCCGATGTTCAGAGGGTAATCAATCACGGCGGCGTAATATTGCATCAAATAGCCGCCCACCGCGCCGAGCAGACCGCCGGCCAGGACAATATAGGGCAGCCGGGTGCCTCTCGCCCCCAGGGCATGCCCTACCTCCTCAATGGGATAGGGGGTGTAGGCGTCCATCTTCCGGTAGCCCGCTTCATGCGCCTTGTGGGTGGCTTCGATCAGCGCCTCCGGGGAGGTAAATTCAGCCAGCAAACCATAAAGGGCAGGATTGGCGCTCATACGTTTTCACTCTCCGGTACCAGTTCTCGCATCTCAAAAATTGAAATAACAGGCAGCACCCGGATAAACAGCAGCAGCAGCAGTAAAAAGAAGCCGATGGTGCCGATAAACATGCTCCAATCGAAAATGGTGGGATAGTACATCCCCCAGGAGGAGGGCAAAAAGTCACGGTGCAGGCTGGTGACGATGATGACAAAGCGCTCCAGCCACATGCCCACGTTGACAATCAGCGAGATAATGAACAGCACCGCCAGATTCCGGCGAACAGAGCGGAACCAGAGCAGTTGCGGAATCAGGCCGTTGCAAAAAATCAGGGCCCAGTACAACAGAGCATAAGGGCCGGTCATGCGGTTGAGGATAAGGTATTCTTCGTATTGGCTGCCGCTGTACCAGCCCATGAACAGCTCCATCATGTAACCGTAAAAGACAATCAGGCCGGTGACCAGCATGATTTTGGCCATGTTGTTGATGTGGCGCATGGTGATAAAATCTTCCAGGCCGTAAACCTTGCGCAGGGGGATGGCCAGGGTCATGACCATTGCAAAGCCGGAAAAGATGGCCCCGGCCACAAAATAGGGCGGAAACATGGTGGCATGCCAGCCGGGGATGACGCCCGCCGAGAAATCCAGGCTGACCACGCTGTGCACCGACACCACCAAAGGGGTAGACAGGGCGGCCAGGATCAAGTAAGCGGCGTGGTAGCGATTCCAATGGGCGGCCGAGTTGCGCCAGCCCAGGGCAAAAATGCCGTACAAAATGCGCAGCAGCGGATTTTTGGCCCGGTCGCGCAAGGTCGCCAGGTCGGGGATGAGGCCGGTATACCAGAACAGAAAGGAGACGGTGGCGTAGGTGCTGATGGCAAATACGTCCCACACCAGCGGGCTGCGGAAGTTAGGCCACAACATGCCAAAGGTGTTGGGGTAGGGCATTGTCCAGTAAAAGAACCAGGGCCGGCCCATGTGCAGCAGCGGGTACAGCCCGGCATTGGCCACCGCAAACAGGGTCATCGCCTCGGCAAAGCGGTTGATAGAGGTGCGCCACTGCTGGCGAAAGAGCAGCAGGATGGCCGAAATGAGCGTCCCGGCGTGGCCGATACCAATCCACCACACAAAATTAACAATGTCGAACCCCCAGCCAACCGGAATATTGATCCCCCAGATGCCCACGCCCCGGTACAGCAAATAACCAATCGTGCCAACCAACATGGCCGTCCCCACCAAAGCCAGGGAAAAAACCACCAGCCAGGCCAGGGGGGTGCGGCGGGTTAAAACAATGGCGCTGATTTTATCCGTAACCGAGCCATAGGTATAGCCGGGGCCGATCACCGGCGCGGGCAGTTGAACTTCCGGCGTTTTTTTTAGCGATTCCGATGATTGCATCAGCTTACGGCGCCTCCCAGTTCAGGGTTGGGATTTTTGACCTCGG
>CAZDMM010000924.1:0-3127 GCA_964505845.1 uncultured Caldilineaceae bacterium | reverse complement strand
GTGATCGCTGGATGCACCAAAAATAAAGGTGTACTCCCGGCCCGGAAAGTGATGCTGCAAAGCCTGCACCAGCTTGTCGGCGGAGTCGCCGTTCATGGCGCTGTCCACAATCAGGCCGGGCGAGCGGCTGAGGATTTCCAGCCGGCCCAACCACTGCACCTGGGCCAAACCGGCCTTGATGGCCTCCGGCGCAACAGTTAGCTCCGTCCGCTCCGTGAGGCCGTGAATGGCGGCCATGGCCGTGACCGCGTTGACAATCTGATGCTCCCCCAGCAACGGCAGATGATACGTTTCATCACAGATTTTAAAGTCTTGGCCTTCCAGGTTAAAAGCCCCCTCGCTCCACCGCCAATCCCGGTCTACCAGAACCAGCCTGGCCCGGCGCTCCTGGCACACCTGCTCAATCATACGCAGAGCCTCATCGTACTGCGGCGCGCAGATGACCAGCGCCCCCGGACGGATAATGCCGGCTTTTTCGCGGGCAATCAGGGTCAGGGTGTCGCCCAAAATTTGCATGTGGTCGTAGCTGATGGAGGTGATGACCGCCACCGCCGGATCCACCGAATTAGTGGCGTCCAGGCGCCCGCCCAGGCCCACCTCCAGCACCGCCACATCAATTTTAGCTTCAGCAAAGGCGACAAAAGCCACCGCCGTAATCAGTTCAAAGGCGGTCAGGTTGGGGGTAGAGTCAAAGTAAGGCTTGAGTTGGCGGGCCAGGGCCACGATGCGCTCTTCGGAAATCGGCTCACCGCCCAGGCGAATCCGCTCTCGGAAGGTGTGCAGGTGGGGCGAGGTGTACAGCCCGGTGTGGTAGCCGGCCTGCCGCAGCATGCTTTCGGCTATGGCCGCCGTCGAGCCTTTGCCCTTGGTCCCGGCAATCAGTAGCGAGGGGAACTTTTTGTGCGGGTCGCCCAGCCGGGCCAGCAATTCCTTGAGCCGCTCCAGGCTCCAGGTGGAGGTATCGCCGGGGTTGTAGTGGGCGTAGCTATAGAAATAAGTTAGGGCGTCGACGTAGGAATGGATGGGCACAATAATGACTACCTGATTTCTTAACGCAACAAGCCTGATAGCGCCAACACTTGTTTCGACCAAATTCCAGCTTGTTCAGCAACGGCTACTCGTTCTGTAGGATTGGCCCAGATGTCCTTCCAAACGCATTGCCATCGGGCCAATTGCAGTTGGAGTTCAACCAATTTTACCTGAGTTTCCAATACAGTTTCATGAGCAGTCCATTCAATAAAAAACTTGCTCTCATCTAACAAACTTTCGACCACCTCCCGATGATCGGGATGGTCGGAAAAGGATTTAATCCGAGCCAAATTAGCGGCTAACCCTCCCAGGCGGATAGGCACAGCATCACGCAAATATCGCTCACGGATAGAGGCCCAATCTTTCATATACCCCTTTTAATTCCCCAACAACCGGGCAATCTCTTGCTCCGCGACTTCCGGCTCCAGCTTTTTGAACAACGGGGCCGGTTCACGCAATGCCTGGCCGGGAGCGAGTTGGCTGGGCTGCCAGCGGCCCGTGGCCGCGCTGTTGTCGTAGCACAGGGCGACATGCCGCCGCTGGTTTTCCGTAAACTCCTGGGTGTATTGGCGGCCAAAAAGCTGGCCTTCGTAGCCCAGGTATTGGTGTAACTGCTGGCAGGTGTGGGGCAAGAAGGGCGCATACAGGATTTTGAGGTTATCAATGACCCGCAGGGCGACGTAAATAGCCGTGCCCGCCGCCGCCGGGTTATCTTTGATGCTTTTCCAGGGCGCTTTGCCGTCAAGGTACACGTTGGTGGCGCGAGTCAGCCGCAGCGTTTCTTCCAACGCGGCTTTGAGTTTGACCGCCGCCAGCAGGTCGCCCACCGATTGAAAACCGGCTTCTACCTCGGCCAGAATTTGGCGGTCGGCTTCATCCAAAGGCTGGGGCGTGGGGACTTGTCCCTCAAAGCGTTTGTAGGCAAAACCCAGCACCCGGTTGACCAGATTGCCCCAGGCCGCCACCAACTCATCGTTGTTGCGCCGCACCAAATCTTCAAAGGTAAAATCGGTGTCGCGGGTCTCCGGGGCGATGGCGGTCAGGTAGAAGCGGATAGGGTCGGGGTCAAACCGTTCCAGCAAATCGGGGGCCCAGATGGCCCAGTTGCGGCTGGTGCTGAGTTTTTTGCCTTCCATGCTCAGGTACTCGTTGGCCGGCACGTCGTAAGGCAGGTTGAGGAATTTGCTCTGATCCTCCTCGTACAGATGACGCCCGGTGGCGATCAACTCCGCCGGCCAGATGATGGTGTGGAAGGGAATGTTGTCCTTGCCCATGAAGTAATAGGTTTTGGCGGCGGGTTGGTACCACCACTCCTTCCACTGCTCCGGCTGGCCGGCGTTTTTGGCCCACTCGATGCTGGCGCTGAAGTAGCCGATGACCGCTTCAAACCACACGTACAGCCGCTTGCCTTCATAGCGCGGCAGAGGAATGGGAATGCCCCAATCAATGTCGCGGGTGATGGGCCGGCCTTGTAAACCATCCTGCACATATTGGCGGCTAAAATTGATAACGCTGGGCCGCCAATGCTCTTTATTGTCGTTCAAATATTCCCACACCGCCTCACTCAAGCGGGGCAAATCCAGGTAAAAATGCTCGGTTTCGCGCAGCACCGGGGTGGAGCCGTCAATCTTGCTGCGGGGATTGATCAGGTCGGTCGGCTCCAGCAGCTTTTTGCAGTTGTCGCACTGGTCGCCGCGCGCCCCCTCAAAGCCGCAGTTGGGACAAGTCCCCTCGATGTAGCGGTCGGGCAAAAAACGTTTTTCCGTTTCCGAGTAAAACTGCTGCTCGGTGTGCTGGTAGAGGTAGCCGTTGTTGAGACAGGCCGTAAAAATATCCTGGGAGACCCGGTAATGATTTTCAGTATCGGTGTGGGTGAACAGGTCATAGGTGCAGCCGATTTTTTGGAAGGTTTCCAAAAAGCGCAGATGAAACCGCTCAAACACCTCGCGGGGGCTGACGCCCTCGGCATCGGCGCGGATGGTAATGGGCGTGCCGTGCGAATCGGAGCCGGAGACCATCAGCACGTTGTTGCCTTTGAGGCGATGGTAGCGGGCAAAAATATCGGGTGGCAAATAGGCCCCGGCCAGGTGACCAATAT
>CAZDMM010000923.1:0-3131 GCA_964505845.1 uncultured Caldilineaceae bacterium | reverse complement strand
GAAGGTGATGTAATTAAAGAGGAGGGTTTCGACATGCTGCCCGGTGGCCGGGGTAAGCTGCAATTTGGCCACCTTCTCCCATGGCTCCGTTTGCAGGTAGCGCAGCACCTTGAGCACCGGCAGGGGCAGCGGCTCGGCATTGGGGCGCGCCTCGCCGTGGCGGGGGCAGAGCGTCCCGCCATCCACAAAGTGAAAATAATTGGTCACCGGCTCCAGCGCCTCGCCGCAGGCCACACAAAAATGAAGCTGGGGCTGGAAGCCGGTCAAACTCAACAAATGCAGTTCAAAAAAACGCAAACTGAGGAAGGGGTCATCCAGATGGTTCAGGCGGGCCAGGGTTAAGGCCAGGAGTTCAAACAAAGGGGCGTTGGCGTCGTGCTCCTCGGTAAAGCGATCCAGCAGTTCGGCCAGGTAGTAAGCGTGGCCGGTTTTGTCCAGGTCTTCCCGCAAATCCCGGTAAGGTTCAACGATTTCGGCCTGGGAGATAATATCCCAGGTGCGACCCTGCGCCACCAATAGGTCGGTCAGCATAAATAGCTCCACATGCCCGGCTTTGCGGCTGGTAGTTTTGCGTACCCCTTTAGCCAGCAGGCGCAGCTTGCCGCGGTCCGGCGTAAAAACGGTAATCAGCCGGTCGGCCTCGCCAAAATCGGCGCGACGCAGGATAATCGCATCGGTACGGTATAGACGCTCGTTAGCCATGAGGGCAGATTATACTATTGGCGTAGGGCAGAAGCAAGGCGAGTAAACGTTATAGCTCGCCTACCACGCTGTCCGGGCCAAAACTGTGAGGCAATAATTCGCGGAGGGTAAATACCTGATAATCACCCTGCAAATTACCAATGACGATGGTTATATCAGGGGCAAACTCACGCATCACCTGGCGACAAATTCCACACGGCGCGCCGCCATTCAACGTGACCACTGCAATGGCCACAAACTCCCGCTCGCCTTCAGACACAGCTTTAAAGATGGCTGTCCGTTCACCACAAACAGAGGGGCTGTAAGCCGCATTTTCAATATTGCAGCCGGTATAAACTTTACCGTTGCGGGTCAACAGGGCAGCCCCCACTTTATAATGAGAATAGGGAGAATAAGACTTTTCTCTAGCCTCAATTGCTTCTTTAAGCAGGTTTTTCAATTCGGCTGACAGCTCGGTTAATTTACTCATCTTCTCCCCTTACCCCCTCAAGAATGGCTTTGGCAGTATTCTAAATCAAGAGCCGGAAACGGCGCTGCGGGGGTTGTTCATCAGGGAAGAATTTTTATGCACGGGCGCAATCTCTTTTTCTCTACCGTTATGCTTATCTTCATCCTGGTTTTGTTTCAAACGTTGGATCTTCACCGTCCCAATCCGCCGGCCTTCTACGCTTAACACCGTTAGCCGCACCTCCGCCACATCTATCCAATCACCCACAGCCGGGACTCGGCCCAGCATACTATACACCAGGCCCCCCAGGGTATCGCTCTCATCGGTAGGTAATTCCACCGACATAATGTCATTGATATCGTCCAAATCTACCCGTGCGCTAAAAATATACTCGTCCTCCGAGACTCGATCCATATAAAATTCTTCAATATCATACTCATCTTGGATATCGCCTACTATTTCTTCTAAAATATCTTCAATGGTGACTAATCCTGCCGTACCGCCATACTCATCCACCACAATTGCAATATGAACCTTTTTCTTTTGCAATTCACGCAGCAAGTCGCTCACCGGCTTGGTTTCAGGCACATAATACACTTCTCGTTCCAGACCACGCACCTGTCGCGGCTCCCCACCATTACGCCAATGAGCTAACAAATCTTTAGCATACAAAATGCCAATGATATTATCAATCTCATCATCATAAACTGGCACCCGGGAGTGCCCCTTCTCTAAAATCACCTCAAGCGCCTCATTTACCGTAGCCTCTGCTTCAACCGCCACAATATCAATGCGGGGCACCATAATTTCGCGCGCCAGGGTATCGCCTAGATCAAAGATGGAGTAAATCATCTCCTTTTCATCTTTTTCCAGCAGGCCACCCTCTTCGCTGGCATCCACATAGGTGCGCAAATCTTCTTCTGTGATGGTGCTGAGGCTATATTCCCCTGTTTTATCCCAACGGCCGCTCAAAAGCCGTCCCAGTGCGGCAATCATCTGGGCCAGGGGGGCAGCCAGGTGAGAAAGCAAATTAAAAGGATAAATCGCCCAGAGAGCAATAGGTTCAGCAAAATTGCGAGCAATTTCCTTGGGGATAAGTTCGCCCAAAATGAGGGTTATCAACACTGCTGCTATGGTGATAAGCACCATAGCACTAAAGCTATCAATCGAAAAGAGTTGAACCAGGGGCAGGGTGTAGGTAAAAGCGGCTAATCCAATAATGAAGAAACCTAAGAATTTGAGGATAAGCTGCTCGGTGGTCAGCAAACGGGTGGCATCCTCAGCTAAACTATCAACTAATTGAGCAGCTTGGTTTCCTTCTTCAATCAGTTGTAACCGTCGTGATTTACGGACAGAGACGATAGCCTCCTTTGTTGCAGCAAAAAAGGCATGAACAACCAACAACACGCCTAACACGAGTGGAGGCGTCAAACTATGTGAATCTAACAAAACAACTCCCAAATAAAGTTAAACTGGCGCTATTTCCGCACAAATCAAATATATTCGCGGGTACGTTTCAACAACCTATCTAAATTATTTTAACACAAGGTCAGCAACCTGGCAAGGAAAATAAAAAGAGTCTTCTTGGCGATGACCTACTCTCCCAGAGGGTTGCCCCTCAAGTACCATCGGCGCTGGCGGGCTTAACTGCCGGGTTCGGGATGGGACCGGGTGTACCCCCGCCGCTACAATCACCAAGAAGACACTTTAACAAAGGATGAAATATGAAGGATGAAAGAAGAAATTTCATCCTTCCATTGGTAGTACCCTAAAAACAGAATAGAACGAGCTTGCGCAAAGTCCACCAACAAACACCCAGAAAAGATTAAGCCTTCGGCCATTAGTATGGCTTAGCTCAATGATTTACACCACTTACACATGCCACCTATCAAACTGGTCGTCTACCAGCGGCCTCTCCCGGATTGTACCGGATGGTAAATTCATCTTGAGGCAAGTTTCCCACTTAGATGCTTTCAGCGGT
>CAZDMM010000922.1:0-3135 GCA_964505845.1 uncultured Caldilineaceae bacterium | reverse complement strand
CCCCGTCGCTGGCGCGACTCCCCTCTCCCACTGGGAGAGGGGTTGGGGGTGAGGGTTGTTAATGAAGGAGGTAACACGATGACTAACAATACCCCCGGCCTGCCCGCCAAGCAGGGCCTTTATGATCCCCAGTTTGAGCACGACGCTTGCGGCGTCGGCTTTGTGGTCAATATCAAAGGCGTCAAATCCAATCAAATAGTGCGCCAGGCCTTGACGGTGCTGCGCAACCTGGCCCATCGCGGAGCCTGCGGCTGCGAGCCGAACACCGGCGATGGGGCCGGCATCCTCATGCAAACGCCCCACGCTTTTTTGCGTAAAGCGGCGGCGGAAGCCGGTATCAAATTGCCGGGGCCGGGCGAATACGGGGCCGGCATGGTCTTTATGCCGCCCGATATTGCCCAACGCCGCGAGTACGAAACTCGCTTTGCCCGGATTGTGGCGGCGGAAGGGCAAAAGCTGTTGGGCTGGCGCACCGTGCCCACCGACAACAGCGCCCTGGGCGAAACCGCCCTGTTGGAAGAGCCGGTCATCCGCCAGGTCTTTATCGAGCGCAGCGACAAGCTCAAAACCGAGATGGATTTTGAGCGCAAGCTGTACGTTATCCGCAAGCGGGCCGCCCGTGCCATTCGCTACACCGGTATACCTGGCGGCTCCTATTTTTACGTACCCAGCCTGTCGTACAAAACCATTATTTACAAAGGCATGCTGATGGCCACCCAGGTGGAGGGCTACTACCCCGATTTGTCCGACCCGGCGATGGAATCCGCCCTGGCGGTGGTTCACTCCCGCTTCAGCACCAACACCTTCCCCAGTTGGGAGCGCGCCCATCCCTATCGCTACCTCATCCACAACGGCGAAATCAACACCCTGCGCGGCAATGTCAACTGGTTTTACGCCCAGCAGAAACGTTTTGAGTCCAGCCTGTTTGGCAAAGACCTCCAAAAGGTGCTGCCGATTATCAACCCGGATGGCAGCGACTCGGCCATGTTTGACAACTGCCTGGAATTTTTGGTGCTGGCCGGGCGCTCGCTGCCCCACGCCGTCATGATGATGATCCCCGAACCGTGGTCCAACCACGAGAGCATGAGCGACGAGAAAAAGGCTTTTTACGAATATCACAGCACCTTGATGGAACCCTGGGATGGGCCGGCTTCCATCGGCTTTACCGACGGCATCCGGGTGGGCGCGGTGCTGGATCGCAACGGGCTGCGCCCTTCGCGCTACTATGTGACCAAAGATGATACGGTGGTGATGGCCTCAGAGGTGGGGGTGCTCGACATCCCGCCGGAGCGGGTGCTGTACAAGGGCCGCCTGGAGCCGGGCCGCATGTTCCTGATTGACACCGAAGAGGGGCGCATCATCAGCGATGAAGAGTTGAAGCAGGGCATGGCGACCGCCCACCCCTACCGTCAATGGCTCAACCAGCATTTGGTCACGCTGGAATCGCTGCCGGAGCCGGTGGGTCAACATAGCAATGGCCGCCCGACCATGCGGGTGGCCCATCACACCGAAAACCCGGCGCTTGAGCATCACCAGGTATTGCAACAGCAGCAAGCCTTTGGCTACACCTTTGAAGACCTGCGTATGCTGCTGGGGCCGATGGCCAAAGATGGGGTGGAGGCGCTCGGCTCCATGGGGGATGACACGCCCGTGGCGGTGCTGTCGGAGCGGCCCAAGCTGTTGTACAACTATTTTCGACAGCTTTTTGCCCAGGTCACCAATCCGCCCATTGACGCCATCCGCGAGGAATTGATTACGGCCACCGAGGTGATGATTGGCTCAGAGCAAAATTTGCTGGAGCCAAAGCCGTCCAACTGCCGCCAAATCAAACTGAAACACCCTATCCTGACCAATGAAGAGTTAGCCAAACTGCGCTACGTACACATCCCGGATTTCAAAGCCGTCACCCTGCCGATTCTGTTCAACCCGGCGGAGGGCGCGGCCGGCCTGGAGCAGGCGATGGAGGAATTATGTACCACCGCCACCCGCCTTATCACCAATAACGAAGCCAATATTATCATTCTCTCCGACCGGGGGGTGGATGAGTCTCACGCGCCCATCCCGGCGTTGCTGGCGGCAGCGGGCCTGCATCACTACCTCATTCGCGAGGGCATCCGCACCCATGCCGGGCTGGTGCTGGAATCGGGCGAGCCGCGCGAGGTGCATCATTTCGCCACCCTCATCGGCTATGGCGTTACCGCCATCAACCCCTACCTGGCCTATGAAACTTTGGATGATATGATCCGCCAGGGCATGCTGACCGATATTAGCCACGAGGCGGCGGTGAAGAAGTATATCAAGGCGGTGGTCAAAGGGGTGGTCAAGGTGATGTCAAAGATGGGCATCTCCACTATCCAGAGTTACGGCGGGGCGCAGATTTTTGAGGCCCTGGGTCTGAATCAAGAGGTGGTGGACACCTATTTCAGCGGGACGCCCTCCCGCATCGGCGGGATTGGGCTGGAGGTGATTGCCCAGGAAGCTTTGCTACGCCACGCTCACGCCTTCCCGGCCCGGCCGGTCAACGGTCATACGTTGGAGGTGGGCGGCTTCTACCAGTGGCGGCAGGAGGGCGAGCATCATCTCTTTAATCCCCAAACGGTACACTTGCTGCAACACGCCTGCCGCACCAACAATTATAACATCTTCAAACGATACGCCGGCCTGATTAACGACCAATCCAGGCGGCTGGGTACGCTGCGCGGCCTGCTGGAACTCAAATTCGCCGCCAATCCCATCCCCCTGGATGAGGTGGAGCCGGTGGAGGAGATTGTCAAACGCTTCAAAACCGGGGCGATGTCTTACGGCTCCATCAGCAAGGAAGCCCACGAAAGTTTGGCCATTGCCATGAACCGGCTGGGCGGCAAAAGCAACACCGGCGAGGGCGGCGAAGACCCGGCCCGCTACGTGCTGGATGAAAACGGCGACTCGCGCAACAGCGCCATCAAGCAGGTGGCCTCGGGCCGCTTTGGTGTGACCAGCAACTACCTGGTGCATGCCAAGGAACTGCAAATCAAGATGGCGCAGGGGGCCAAACCCGGTGAGGGCGGCCAACTGCCGGGCCGCAAAGTTTACCCCTGGATTGCCAAAGTGCGCCACTCAACGCCCGGGGTGGGGCTGATTTCGCCGCCGCCGCAC
>CAZDMM010000921.1:0-3138 GCA_964505845.1 uncultured Caldilineaceae bacterium | reverse complement strand
GACCCGCTCCAACAACTGCATCGCTACCTCTTCGGCCCTGGCGCGATCCCATTTGCGCACCCACAGCGGGGCCAGGGTGATGTTGTCCAACACGGTCAGGTGGGGAAACAGGTTAAACGATTGAAAAACCATGCCGGTCTCCATGCGCACCTGCTCAATGTTGCGCACGTCATGGCTCAGTTCGATGCCGTCCACAATGATTCGGCCGCGCTGGTGCTCCTCCAGCCGGTTCAAGGTGCGGATAAAGGTTGACTTGCCGGAGCCGGATGGCCCAAAGATGACGCCGACCTCCCCCCGGTACACATCCATGTTGATGCCGCGCAGGGCATGATACTGGCCGTACCATTTGTGGACATCCCGGCAAATGATGATGGGTTGTTCCGCACCTTTTTCTTCCATGTTGACCTCCAAACTTATGTAGCCGAAACCCCGGCGGCGGCTTCGATGCGCTTGCCCACATAGGACATCAGGAAGCTGAAAATCCAATAAACCGTCGCCAGAAAAACGTACATCTCGATATGCCGGCCAATGTAAGAGGGCTGCGCCAGCACCGATTTGGCAATGCCCAGAAAATCCAACAAACCCACGATGATGACCAGCGAGGTATCCCGAAACGCGCCGATGGCGGAATAGGTTAGAATGGGGATGATGGAGCGCAGGGCCTGGGGCAGGATGACCAGATACATGGTCAAAAAAGGATTCAGGCCGACCGCTTTGGCCGCTTCGTACTGGCCCTTATTGATCCCTTGCAGCCCGCCACGCACGTTCTCGGCCATATAGGCCGCGCTGAACAGGGTAAAGGCGGTCATGGCCCGCAGCACTCGATCCGGGACCGCTCGCTCCGGCAGCAGCAAAGGCAGCATGGTCTGCGCCATAAAGAGGACGGTGATCAGGGGCACGGCCCGCACCAGCTCGATGTAGGCGATGCAGAAGCCACGAATGGCCGGGTAGCTGGATTGGCGGCCCAACGCCAGCAGGATGCCCAGCGGAAAAGAGAGCACCAACCCCACCCCGGCCAGCAAAAAGGTTAGCATCAGGCCGCCCCACAGGTTGGTGGGGATCAAGGTCATGGGGCTGCCCTCTTGCGCCCAGCCGCTAATTAACAGGAGCGCCACGGGCAAATACAACAACCAGCCCAGCGTCAAGATGCGCCGGAACAGCCGGGGCCTGGCTCGACCCCAGGCTAACCCCAGCCCCAGGCCGGCCAGGCTGATCACTGCCATGAGGCTGAACCCGATGCGGGTGGTGTTTTCGGATGGCAGCAGGAGCAGCAAAAACGGAATGGCAAAGGCGCCCCCTGTCTCCCTGGCGCTGCGGTGCATCCAGGCCCCCCAGGTCAGGCCGACTAGCAGCCCCAGCGCGTCCAGGCATAGAAAGACCCGCCACAGCGCGTCAACCGGGTATTGGCCGGTCATCAGGATGCGCAGATTAACCACAATCACTTCCCACTCAGCCTGGGTGATGACCCAACTCAGCATGGCCCGCACCAGCAGCGCGATGACAATCAGCATGCCAATCGTTATCAGGCTGCTGATCCAATCGGGGAAGAGGTTTTTCTTTAGCCAGCGGAGGATGGTGTACCGCTCGGTGGGCGGCGGCAGCACATTGCTCTGAGTATTCATCATCAACGCTCCACCAGTTGAACCCGTTTGTTGTACCAATTCATCACCAGGCTGGTCAACAAACTCAGGGTCAGGTAAATCATCATCAAGATTGACATCATCTCGACGGCCCGGCCGGTCTGGCTGGTGATGGAGCTGGAGACGTGCAGCAGTTCCGGGTAGCCGACGGCCGCGGCCAGGGTAGAGTTTTTGGTCAGGCTCAGGTAATTGCTGGTCATCGGGGGGATGATGACGCGTAGCGCCTGCGGAAAGATGATCAGGCGCATGGTCAGATAACCGCTCATGCCCAAAGCTCTGGCGGCGTCCACCTGCCCTTTAGACACGCTCTGAATGCCAGCCCGCACCGTATCGGCAATAAAAGGGGCGCTGCCCAGCACCAGCCCCAGCACGATGGCCACAAACTCCGGGGTAAATTCGCTGCCGCCCACAAAGTTCAGCCCTTTCAGCCGGGGCAGGTCAAACTCAAAAGGGGCCTGCGGCAAAACCAGCCAGACCGCCGCCAGCCCCAGCAGCCACAGGCCCAGGGTGACGAGACTCAGTTGAAAATAATCCAGCCGGCGCCGTTTGCCCAGCCTTACCACCAGCCCAAGGATCACGGCCAGCAGCACCGCTGCGATGATCAGGTACAGCCCGGTGGTGGCGGTGGGGAGTGGTTTGGGCACATACAAACCACGGTTGCTCAGGTAAATTTCACCCGGCAGATGGAACGATTTGCGAATGGCCGGCAGGTTAAAGATGACCAGGGTGTAGGTAAAGAAAATCACCAGCAGCAGCGGGATGTTGCGAAAAATTTCAATGTAGCCCCAGGCAAAGCGATTGACCAAATAGTTGCGCGAAAGACTGGCAATACCCACCCCTACCCCCAGGATGGTCGCCAGCACAATCCCCAGGATAGAGGCTACAATGGTATTGAGGACGCCTACCGTCAGGGCGCGCAGGTTGGAGCTTTCGCGGGTGTGCTCAATCAGGCTGGTGCTGATGTCAAAACCGGTGGGTGAGGCCAGAAACCCGTACCCCAGCGCCATACCCTGCTTGGCCAGCGACTGCACCATGTTTTGGAACAGAAAATAACCAATCCCGGCCACAATGATCACAAAAATGGCCTGGGCCAGAAACTGCAAAAAACGCTCGTCGCGCCACCAGACGCTCCGGGGTGGCGGCGGGGGTGGCAGCATGTCGTAGGTTAAGGGTTGTTCGGCCATAGCAGACGCCCTGGTAATACTCGTAAGTTTGTGAAAAGTCTGAACGTGGTGCGTGTTCCGTAAAGTGAACGGAGCACGCACCACGCAATACGCACTACACGGCCTAATTATTTTACGGAAAGCGGTTTAGCGGTACGGTGGAGCGTACAGCAGGCCGCCGTTGGTCCACAGGTTGTTGTTGGCGCGCGGGATGTAAGTGGGGGTATCGGGACCCAGGTTGCGGTCGTAAATCTCGCCAAAGTTGCCGACGCCTTTGATAATGTTGTAGGCATAATCGTTAGACAGGCCCAATTTTTTGCCCATCTCCTCTTCCA
>CAZDMM010000920.1:0-3138 GCA_964505845.1 uncultured Caldilineaceae bacterium | reverse complement strand
GCCCACGACCGCTACGCTAATATCGAGGTCAGCTATTTATTGCAGCGCATGGAATCTTATGACGGCGTCACCATCCTGGCTACCAATCTGCGCTCTAATTTGGACGAAGCCTTTACCCGCCGCCTGCAATTTGTGGTGGACTTCCCCTTTCCCGACCAGGATTACCGGCTGCGCATCTGGCAAACCCTCTTTCCCCCAGAGGTGCCCCGCACGCCGGATTTGGACTTTAAGCTGCTGGCCCGCCGCTTTAAGCTGGCCGGCGGTAATATCCGCAACATTATCATCAGCGCCTCGTATCTGGCCGCCAGCAACGGGGGGCAGGTGACGATGGAACATCTGCTGCACGGGGCCCGCCGCGAGCTGCAAAAGATGGGCCGGCTGGTCAATGAGGCCGATTTAAAGGTAGAAAAGTGATTGATTGAATTTGCATGAGGTAAGAGACGCCATGACCAAACAACATCACACTGTTCAAACCAGGTATACTTACCAGCCGGGTCAGCGGCAGCGCCCGCCTAAAAATCAGCAGGGCCAGGCGCGGGAGTCAAGCTCGCCAGCGCTGCTGCTCCAACGGGCTATGGCCGACCCTACCCATCTGACCCCGGCCGAACTGCAGCGTTTGCAGCGCATGGTTGGCAATAAGAACGTACAGCGGCTTTTAGCCAAAGGCCCTGCGGCGCCGGCCTTGCAGCGACAGCTTGCACAGCACAACCATAACTGCGGCTGCGCCTTATGCCGGGGGGGCGTGCAGCGGATGCTCGACCTGAAGCAGCACCCACTCACTGGCCGGGCCGATGTGCTTCAAAAGCAGGATGACGACGACGACCTTGACCTGTCTGAGTTCTTTAAGACAGAAGAGGAAAAAGAAGAAGAAAAAGCCCAGGCTTTGCTGGAAGTGTACCAGACCATGCTGCCGGGGATGTCAAAATTTGCCAAACGGAAAGGCGATGTAAAAGATTTCAAAGGCAGTGATCTTAAAGGAGTCTCTAAAGCCTTGTCGCTGCCCCGCCTGCCCGATGGCAGCCTTTCGCCGGAAGCGATTTCTATTATGGATGCCCTCCAGGCCGAAGAGTCTCAGGGTTATATTGATAAAAGCCGGCAAGGGGGTATCGTTAATGCGCCCACCGATAAAACCGGTATCAAAAACCTTAAAAAGAAGCTAAAAACTTATGACCTCAATAAAGTTACCGGGAAAACCCGGCTGCCCGAACTGATGAATTTAATCAATCCGGTCAAATCTAAAGAGCCGGAACGGCATATGGTGACGCCTGTTACTGTGGCAGGCATAACCATGAATGTTTATCACAGCAACGCCGATGTAAACTTTAAGCCGAGATTGAAGCTGTTTGAAGGCGCTATCAAAAAGATTCAGGCCGCCGGTTTTACGCTGCCCAGCACCATGTTGATCCATCTCCCTAAATATGGCCGCACCATAGACGCTCAAACCCTGTGCGAATCCGGCTCTACTCCACGGGCTGTATTTAATCCCCCTAATTTTATCCACCTGAGTCCGGCCGTGGTGGGCAACCCGATTGACACCACCCTGGGTGAATCGTATAAGAATCTATCTACGGAGCTGGACCCCGAAGGGCCGGCCACCGTTATCCATGAGATGGGCCATATGATGCACTACCACAGCTCGCCCAGCAATTTCTATGGGCTGCACGGGGCAGGCTTTACCCAGGACGGCGATCGCATTTCTGCTAAAGTAAGCGGCTATGCCAACGGCGCTCCGCGAGAATTTGTGGCTGAGGTGTTTATGGGGTTGGTGTACGGCCGCACTTTTGATGATGAGATCCTTGAAATGTATACCGCTTATGGCGGGCCAATTTCTGCCAAAATTACCTCAAACATCGAGCGGATCAAGAAAAAGCAAGGCAAGAAAAAATAAGCTGCATCTTGCCGACAAGATGCCTTTAGCGTGGTTTTGAGTCAAAGGAGTCAAGCATGAGCAAAGATTTACTTGAGAACGCTAAAAGTGTGGTCAAACGGCCTGAGCCGGTAGAGCATGCGCCCCAAAAGCAGCGACCCACCGGCCCCACCACCGGCCCGGCGGCCATCTTGCAATTGCAAAAACAGGTGGGCAATCGGGCCGTGCAGCGGTTATTGGCCCAGCGCCAATCCGCCGGCGATGGTTTTGAACTGGACGAGACCACCGCCGGCCGCATCAACGCGGCGCGGGGGAGCGGACAAGTCCTGGATAGCACGGTTCAAACCCAGATGAGCCAGAGCCTGGGCTATGACTTTAGCGGGGTGCAGGTGCATACTTCCCCGGAAGCGGACGACCTGAACCGGCAGCTCAGCGCCAAAGCCTTTACTACCGGGCAGGACATCTTCTTCAAACAGGGCGCGTATGATCCCGGCTCCGGCGCGGGCCGGGAATTGATTGCCCACGAGCTAACCCACGTGGTTCAGCAGGGCACGGGCCGGGTGGATGGGGGCAGCGGCATGACCGTGCGCCCGGCCGGCGACGCCTTTGAGCAGGAAGCCGACGCCATGGCCAGGCAGGCGACGGCCCCCGGCAGCGAGTCCGTCGCTGCGGCGGCCGAAGGATCGGTGCAGCGGCAGGGTGAGGAAGAAGAATTGCAGATGAAGCCCCTCCAACGGCAAGAGGAAGAAGAGGAACTCCAGATGAAGGCCGATGAAGTGCAGCGGCAAGAAGAGGAAGAGGAGCTACAGGCGTAGGTTGGCATGATTGACGACCTGGATGAAGCCTTGCGGCAGTTGCTCATTCGAGAGCTGCCCATCAAAAACGGCGAGATCGACATCACCTTTGACCAGCCCCGGCGGGAGTGGTCGGCCCGGCTGAACCGGCCTACCCTGAATCTATTTCTGTACGACCTGGCCGAGAACAAAAAACTGCGCCAGGCTCAACCCGCCTGGCACATAGAGCATGACAGCAACGGCAACGCTGTCAAACGTCGCCGCGAGGTGAGGCTTGACTTGCACTATATGATCACCGCCTGGGCCGCCGAGCCGGAAGATGAGCACCGCTTGCTCACCCGGACTCTGCTGGCCCTCTTTCGGCATGCTCATCTGCCGGATGACCTGCTGCCGGAAAGCCTGCAAGGCCAGCCGGTACCGATCCCGCTGATGGTGGCTCAGGCCGAAGATTTGGGCAACCCGGCCGATTTGTGGGGC
>CAZDMM010000919.1:0-3142 GCA_964505845.1 uncultured Caldilineaceae bacterium | reverse complement strand
AGCTGGTATAGGAGAGGCCAAAACCAAAGGGGAACAGCGGCTCGACCCGCTTCTTGTCGTAATAACGGTAGCCTACAAAAATGCCCTCACCGTAACGCACCCGGCCATTCTCGCCGGGGTAGTTGATAAAGGCCGGGTTATCTTCCAGCCGAACCGGGAAGGTTTGCGGCAGCTTGCCGGAAGGGTTGACTTCGCCAAAGAGCACATCGGCGATGGCGTGGCCGCACTCCTGGCCGGGATACCAGGCTTGTATCACCCCGGCCACCTGATTAAGCCAGGGCATCGTCACCGGCCCGCCCGTTTGCAGCACCACCACCGTGCGGGGATTGGCGGCAGCCACGCGGGCAATCAGCTCATTCTGGCGGCCTACCAGTTCCATGTGGGGCCGGTCTTGCCCCTCACTGTCCCACTCGCCGGTCAAACCGGCGCAGATGACGGCCACATCGGCCGCGGCGGCCAGAGCCGCCGCCCGCTCAATCGCTTGGTCGCCAAGCGGCTGGAACATGCCCACCCGCAGCGCCGCCAGGATGGGCGAATTTTGGCGGCTGTATTCAATCGTTAAATCATAACTCTGCCCGGCCTGGAACGCGACCACGCCGCTAGCTTCCCGGCTGCCAAAGGTAAAGTAACTGTCGCCCGGCTGCCAGGCCTCCCAATTGTCTACCACCAACTGTCCGTTGACAAACAGGCGGCTCAGGCCGGCGCTGACCAGGCTAAAATGGTAGTCGCCGCCGGTTTCAGGAGTCAAGCGGGCGGTGAGGCGGGCCGAGAAATGGGCCCGGTCTACGCCCGGCCCTACGGCATCTAACCACATTAGCTCCGTTTCCGAGGTCTGGGTGCGGAACGCCGCCGGGCCGGACAGGTCGAGGCTGTTGAAGTATTCGGCGCTGAGGCCGGGCTGTCCCTCCGCCGAGACAAGCTGCCGGCCGGGGAGCAGTGGCAAATATTTGTAGTTGGTGCAGCCCAATTCGTAATCAATTTTGACAGACTCCCCCACCTGCGCAGCGATGCCCTCAAAGGGGCTGACCCGGTAATGGGCATTGACCTGGGCGCTGCCGCCGCCCATAATCTGGGCAGTTTTGGCGTTGGGGCCGATGACGGCCAACCTGGTCAGCGCCTGTTTATCCAGCGGCAGAACCCCCTCGTTCTTGAGCAAGACGATGCCTTCGGCCCCGGCCCGCCGGATGAGGGCGCGGTGCTCCGGGCGGTCAAGAGCCTGCTCGGCGGGAATGGTGGGATCGTCAAACGCGCCCACCCGGGCGATGAGGCGCAGCACCCGCCGGGCGCTTTCTTGCATCGCCTCGGCGCTGACCTGCCCGGAGCGGACGGCCTGGACCAACTTTTCGCCTCGTTCCCTGGCCGGGCCGGGCATCTCCAAATCGAGGCCCGCTTCGACCGAGGTAACGCTGTGATGGGCAAACCAGTCGGACATGACCACGCCATCAAAGCCCCACTCATCTTTGAGAATACGCCGCAGCAGGGTGGGGTGGTCTCCGGCGTACATGCCGTTGACTTTATTGTAGGCGCTCATCACCGCCCACACCTTCGCTTCTTTGACGGCCGCTTCGAAAGGCGGCAGATAGATTTCGCGTAGGGTACGGTCGTCAATTTCACAATTGATGGTCATGCGCTGGAATTCCGACTCGTTGCCGGCATAGTGCTTGACGGTAGCAGCCACGCCCCGGCTCTGCAAGCCTTTGATATAGGCAACCACTACTTGGGCTGACAGGTACGGGTCTTCCGAATAACACTCAAAGTTGCGTCCATTTAGCGGGGAACGGTGGATATTTACCGTTGGCCCCAGCAGCACCCGCGCCCCTTTTGAGTCAGCTTCCTCGCCCAGGGCTTGACCAATTTGCTCTACCAGTTCGGTGTTCCAGGTGGAGGCCAGGGAAATCCCAACCGGGAAGCAAGCCGCCGGCACACCGCCCACCAGAGCGCCGCCGCCGCGCGCCCCGTTGGGGCCGTCGCTCACTTTGATGGCCGGAATACCCAGCCGCTCGACCGGGACGGTCAACCAAAAGGAGGCCCCGGCCAGAAGGGAAACTTGTTCCTCCAACGTCATGGCTTGCAGGAGCGCGTCAAGGCGCGCTTCCACATCGGCTGTAGTAAGGTTATCTGTTTGGGTGGTCATACTTCCTTCTTTCAGTCATTTTCCAAAAGTTCTATGATCGCCCCCAACCGGCTGTGCCCGTCGAAATAGGCATAGCGGCCGCCGCTGTACTCGCCGCGCTGAACCAGGGGAATCCCTTGAGCAGCCAGAAAGGCTACCTTCGCCGGCATGCCTTGAACCTCAAAGGCAATGTGGTGCAGGCTGTCGCCGTGTTCCTCAAGTTGATCGTGCCAGGTACTTGGCTTGCCAACCGGCTCGATCAGCTCAAGAGCCACCTGCCCCAGGTGGAAAAAGGCCAGCTTGGCCCGCGCCTCCGACGGTTGGCCGTTGTATTGAGTTTGGGCGCGCTCATAGGTATCGGTGATAATGATCTCCGGTACCGGCAGACCCAGAACCTCTGCCCAGGCCCGTGCTTTGGCTTCAATATCTTTAACAATAATCGCCACCTGGGTGATGGTGGTGGTTCCCAGTCCTGGCTCTGTCATATTTTATTCTCCCTGGAAAATAGTAGTCAGTAGCCAGTAATCAGTAGTCAGTAAGATGTTTTCATTACTGGGTGGTGTGCCACAGGTTCGTGAACACTCTTAAGAAAATAGACCGCCGGCCGCGGTTAGGTATTATTCTCGGAGTCCAAAATGCACTTTGGACTCCGAGATGTGGTAGTAAGGCCGGCCAACCCAGGCTGCCGGACAGCTATCGGCTAGACAGTGGAGAGGTCCCACTCCTCATAAATTTTCGGTACATCATTAATCAGGCGCCGGGTATAAGGCTCTTTGGGGTTCAGAATCACCGCGTCGGGGGGGCCGCTTTCCACAAATCGGCCGCGTTCCATAATATAGACCTTGTCAGAAACGTAATAGGCCAGACCAATATCATGGGTGATAAAAATGACCGTCATGCCGATGGCGTCGCGCAGTTTCATGAGCTGATCCAGAATGGTGGCCCGCGAGCAGGCATCAATCATGGAGGTGGGTTCATCGGCCAGCAGAATTTTGGGCTTCAGCAGAAAGATGCGGGCAATCATAAGGC
>CAZDMM010000918.1:0-3146 GCA_964505845.1 uncultured Caldilineaceae bacterium | reverse complement strand
ATCTATTAAGATTTCAATAAGTTCTACTTCTGAAAGTCCTTCAATTAATAGACTTCGAATGTTTCTTAAGTTGTAATATTTGGTTATAGGTCGTGCAGGTATATTTTCGTTAACATAAATATCCTGATATTGAGCAAACTTCGCAGGGTTTTTTCGTTTGGCCCAGACTAGAACTTCATCAAACAACTGCTTCATTTCAGCATACTCTAAAAGACGTTCAATGATCTCAAACTTGCCAGTATTATTGGCTAACTCATAATAAACCGGCTGGAAGTCGATTGAATCAAAACAAAACTCACGAAGTTCTCTATCGGTGAATCCTTCGCTGAGTAGAGCGCGGATATTTTTGAGGTTGTAATCCTTAGTCATTGATTGCTCTGCTTGATACTAACAAATTGACGATTGCCTTGAGTTCCACCTACGATTATAAAGACACCCTCTCCTAAAGTCAACACCCGCCAAAAACACAAAAGCGCAGAGAATTCCTCTGCGCTTTCACCATTGACTCAAGTTTGGGCCTATAAACCAGCGCCGCTCGCCTGAGCCGCCAACCGTTCCACAAACCCTCGATGCTCCTCCGCAGCCAGGCCGGCCTGCAACTCGGCCAGCGCCCCGGCCAAATCGCCGGACAGCATGGCCGCAGGCGCCAGACGCAGGCCGGGGAAGATGCGGCTGTGAAGGACGCCGCTTTCGTCGGGAGAAAGAGGGGTATACTCACCTTCCTCACTCAGCCAAAACCAATCGAGCCGCTGCTCAAACACCTGCCAAACAATGTATTCCTGCACGCCATTGCGGCGATACACTTTCAGCTTGTCGTGCAAATCATACGCGGCGCTGCTGCCGGCAATCTCCACAATCAATTCCGGGGGGCCTTCCACATAATCGTCCGGGCTGATACGGGAACGCCCGCCCAAAGCCGCGTCGAGGCGGAGCAGGGCGTCAGGCTGAACTTCGTTATCAGGGTCCAGCCGGACCGTCGTGTTATCGTGTAAGCTAGTGCCAGGAATGGCAGCACGATAGACCCCCAACCAGGCCATTATATCCCCATGAGAGCTACCAAGACTGGCGCGAACAGGTGATGGCATATAAACCACTCCTTCAATCAGTTCAGCTTTCTTGAGCTGCGGCATCGCTTCATAACGGCGCTCAAATTCAAGCCGGGTCAGCCGGTCGCCGTTTTCCAGGGGTGGGATGAGCGTTTTAGCTGACGCACTCGCTTTTGTCATTACCCTATTCCGCTCAAGAGCGATTTCCGCGATATTCATGGCTACACTCCTCTGGCAATGCTACCCTGCCTGACTCTCACCCACCATTCCGCTTGCGCCATTTCATCCTCATACTCCCGCGCCGTGAGCGAGGCGAACTCGGCCCGGCGGCCGGCGTCACGGCAAAAGAGGGAGCGACCGGAGATGGCTTCAAAGCGCAGGATGGGGTTGGCCTTGTTCAGCAACGTTAAATCAATAGCGTCAAGTTGCAGTGCTCTTTGTAAATCGTCTTTGAGGTTGGCTAATCTATCCAACGATGGGGTCGAGGCGAATAATACAGCGATATCTAAATTACCACCCTCGTTTATCCGGCTACTTCGAGTAGAGCCAAACACCCAAGCAGCCTCAATATCGCAATAGGCTGTTAGAATCTGTACGGCTTGCTGCAAATCAACGTTGAGCATAAGTCAATACCTCTGTCCGAAAACGATCAAAATTTATCAAACGTCGATTAACTATCTCCGCTAACATAAAGATATTGTCGAGTTCATAGTGGAGAGTTAATTTCCAAAGAACTGGAATCTCATGATAGGTATCATAGCTCGACAAAACACCTAATTGAACACATTGTCGGATTGCGTCTGCTCCGGTAGCCGCTGGAGGATGCCCAGTTAAGGAAAGCAAGCATTGACATATATCAATAACAATTTCCGCCAATAACTGCAAATCCCGCTCAATCGCTCGCCGGGTGCGCCAATCCTGGCTTAATTGGGCCGCCTCCACCTGCCCCAGCGAGCGTAACTCGGTCAAGGTTTGGTCAAGGGCTTGCAATTTTTGAAGGATAACGCCGTTAATCATCAATTTACCTACGGCAATTCTAGCACGCCCATCAGGGAGGGTCAAGCCAATCTAACGGCCTGACTCTCCACCGCCGCCAACCGCCGCCGCGCCTCATCGCCTCCCAACACCTCCACCGGCGGCAGGCCGACCTGCTCCACCAAAAAGCTGGCCGAGACGACGCCATACAATCCGGCGGTCCGCAGATCACCCGTCTGCACCCAGCCGGCCAGAAAGCCACCACAAAAGGCATTGCCCGCACCGACCGGGTCAATCACCGTTGTCTCAACTGCCGGAATGTGCCAGGTTTCGCCAGTATCGGCCCGCTGAACAGTCGCTCCGGCCGACCCCTGCCGCAAGGCGATTACCTCCGCCCCCGCCTGCGCCAGCCGTTGGATCAATTCCAGCGGCTCACCGGGGCCAACCAACGAGGCGGCTTCCAACTCATTGGGCGAGAAAATCTGCCCGGCGGAAACCAGGGCGCGCAGTTCGGCGTCTGCCAGCGGCCGCTCGGCCGGGCGAAAGGGTTCCACACTGACGGTCGCGCCCAGGTCACGTAAAGCCTTGATAAAAGCCAGGTCCGGCCCTTCGGGGTGAACGCCGACATGAAAGCCCCGCGCCCCCCGATAAGCCGGAGGCAGCTTGTCCATACTGCGGCCCAACTGCGGCCCAATCCACTGGGCTATCTGGCCGGTAGCCGGGCCGTACATACGCCACACCTGCAAGCGCCGGCCATCGGCCTCCATCACCTGCCAGGCGCGCGGGGTGGGCCACTGGTCAGAATAACGCAGGCCGGTCAGGTCAATGCCGCTGGCTTGCAGCCAGGCCATTGCTTCAAGAGGCAAATCAGGCCCTACCCCGCTGACCAGGCCCACCCGCTCGGCCCACAGCTTGACGCCAAAGGCGGTTTGGGGGCCGCCCCCGCCCAAAACCCCCATCGCCGTGCGGCCATCGGGAAAAACAATGTCATCAATGATGAGAGCAAACGTGACAAAATCTATCACAGCCTTACCATATGTAACACATCACCAGGTATCAAAATAATGCGGTAATTGGAGATTAGAGATTGGATCAATCTCTAATCTCCAATTACCAATCTCTAAT
>CAZDMM010000917.1:0-3155 GCA_964505845.1 uncultured Caldilineaceae bacterium | reverse complement strand
ATGGTCGAATAGTTCTCAAAAACCCGGTTTCTTTTTTAAGAAACACGCTCTTAAAAGTTCTCGTTGTTGGTGCGGTACCACGAGTTCGTGGATACTTCTATCATTTTTTGGAACGTTCAACTTCTCACGTTTCAACGTTTAATGCAATCACTTTGCCCGGATTCAAGATTTCGTGCGGGTCTAGGGTGGACTTAAGCCGGCGCATCAAGTTTAGGGCCACCGGGCCATGCTCGGCCAGCATGTATTTTTGCTTGCCCAGGCCGACGCCGTGCTCACCGGTGCAAGTGCCGCCCAAAGCCAGGGCGCGTTCAACCAGGTAATCGTTCAGTTGGCCGGCTCGCCTTTGAGACTCGGCTTCACCGGCCGGGAAGAAGACGGAGGTGTGCAGATTGCCGTCGCCGGCGTGGCCGACCATCGCGCCGCGCAGCTTCAGCCGGGTCATCATCTCATTGGCGGCGGCCACCAGAGCCGGAAATTGGGAAATGGGCACGGCCACATCGGTGAGCAGGTAAGAGCAGCCGGGGTAATAGCGCAGCGACGTCTCAAAGAAGCGGTGGCGCGCCTGCCACAGCCGGTTGCGGGCCTCGCGCCCCACCCCGGCCTGAAAATGCTGGCAGCCGTGCTCGGCGCAAATAGCTTCAACCAGGGCTAATTCTTCGGCTAAAGAAGTCTCACTGGCCCGGCTGAACTCCATAAACAGGGTGGGGGCGACCGGCATGTCAAAATCCGGCTCGCTGTTAAGGATGGTGATGGCTTGGGTATTGAGGATTTCCAGGGCCGTCGGCTCCAGGCCGGAACCCATAATATTAAAGACGACCTCGGCTGCCGTCTCTACCGTAGGGAAGGCAGCCGTCACCGCGCTAAAATGCTCCGGCAGGGGGTGCAGCTTCAAGGTTGCTTCGGTCACAATACCCAGCGTCCCCTCCGAACCGACAAAAAGGTGGGTCAAATCATAGCCGGCCGACTGCTTGACCGAGCGGGAGCCGGTACGCAAAACCTCACCATTGGCCAAAACAACCTCCAGGGCCAGCACGTTGTCGCGGGTAGCCCCATATTTAACGGTGCGAATCCCGGCGGCGTTGTTGGCTACCATGCCGCCGATGCTGGCGTTGGCGCCGGGGTCGGGCGCAAAAAAGAGGCCGTATTGGGCCAGAGTTTTGTTCATATCTTTGTATAAAATGCCGGGCTGGACCGTTACCTGAAAATCGGCGGCATGCAGGTGCAGGATTTGATTCATGTACTGAAAATTGAGCACCAGGCCGCCCCGTACCGGGATAGGGTTGCCCTCCAGGCTGGTGCCGGCGCCCCAGGCCGTTACCGGCAGGCGAGCCTCGTTAGCGCAGCGCAAAATGGCGCTGACCTCGGCGGTGCTTTGCGGCCAGGTCACCACATCGGGCAGATGCTCGGCGTGAGAGGATTGATCGCGGGCGTGTTGAGCGCGGTCGGCCTGGGTAACGGAGACTCGCGCCGGAGTAACGATAACTTGCAGCGCCGGGATGATCGCCTCAAGATCATAGGCCGAATTTAGGTTTGGCATAAACTCCCCCCTTGAAAATATCAGGCGACAGTCACTTTTTACTTTTGCCACACCTGGATATGAGCAGGCATATCCGCTAACTCAATGCGCCAGGGAGTCAGCTTTAATACCCCAAAATTCGGGTGATCCACACTCTGAAAGATAGAGGCCGGATCATAGCCCAGGGGCGGCGGCGCGGTCAGAAACAAGTCCCAGGCGCGCTGCTTGTCGGCCAAATCGTCAGCCCAGGCGGCAGTGCAATTTATGTAGACCGGCCTGGCCAGGTCGGCAATGTAAGCCAGCGAGACATAGGGGCTGTGGGCCAGGTGTTTGGCTTTGGGGCTGTGGCGGCGCGTGCCAATCCAGCCGGTTGCGCCCTCCCAGATAGGATGCACAATTCGTGAGCGCGGCCGATTGTGGCTATCCAGTGTAGCCAGATTACACCAGACCATGGTGTGGACGCGCTTGGTAAATTCTGCTTCAATGTCGGCAAAGTTAGCAATTTGTATTTGTTGAACCATCGTGGTTTACCCCCTCGATGGGAATTATGAATGACCAAGCCGCAATCGTCAATTGGTGAGGTTAAGAAACCATGTTCTAGAAACCCGTTTTCTTGAAGAAAACGGGTTTCTTCTGGTCAAGCTACGACACTCGCGGCACTCGCGCCAGCAGCTCGCTGACGACTTCATAATTGATCGTTCCCAGACGCTCGGCCACCTCTTCGGCCGTGATGACCTCGTTGCCCTGCCGGCCAATCAAAACGACCTCATCGCCCTGGCGCACGTTGGGGATGTGGCTGACATTGATGGCGCACTGATCCATGCTAACCCTTCCCACCAGCGGGGCGCGCTGCCCTTTGACCAGCACCTCGCCCCAGGTGCGCGGCCCGCGCCGGAAGCCGTCCGCATAGCCGACGGGAATGATGGCGATGGTCTCCGTATCTTGCGTATAATAGGTAGCGCCATACCCTACCGGGCTATTGGGGGGCAGAGTTTTAACCTGACCAATGGTGGTTTTGAAGCTCAACGCCGGGCGAAAACCGGGCGGCAGGCTGGTAGCCTGAGAGGGCGGCAAACCGTAAATGCCGATGCCAGGCCGCACCAGGTTAAAACGGGCCTCCGGCAAATTGAGGAGAGCGGCCGTATTGGCGGCGTGAATGATGGGCGGGGGCAGGCCGGCCTCATCGAGTTGGGCCAGTAAAGCTTGAAAACGCTGCAACTGAGTTTGGGCCAGGGTCAGGTCGGACTCGTCGGCGGTGGCAAAGTGGGTGTATAGCCCCTCCACTTCCAGCAGGCCGGGCCGGTGGATGGCCTGCAAAAACGGCAGCACATCCGGCGGCAGCAAGCCCAGGCGGCCCATGCCGGTATCTACTTTAACATGCACCCGCGCGGTTTGATTCAAATCGGCGGCGGCATGGCTAAAGGCATGGGCGATTTCCGCGGTAAAGATGGTGGCGCTGATGTTGTTGGCAATGGCCTCGTGGGCCTGCCAGGCCGGCATGTAGCTCATCACCAGCACCGGCGATTCGATCCCGGCCTGGCGCAGAGCCAGGGCTTCGCCCAGGGTAGCGACTCCCACCCAGGCTGCGCCGTTGTTTAAGGCGGTGCGGGCCACCTTCACCATGCCGTGCCCATAGGCA
>CAZDMM010000916.1:0-3163 GCA_964505845.1 uncultured Caldilineaceae bacterium | reverse complement strand
TGATACCGATGATAGTCCCGGCGCGGCGCTGTTCAAAATCGTTGGCGATGATGTTCAGGATGGAAACGGCGGCGGTGTAATTGGTCTGAATAATCCGCTGCGCCTCGGTAAAGCTGCTTTGAGCGGTAATTTGCTCACCCAGATAACCAAAAACACAGATGACCACGTTGGGTTTGTGAATCAAGTTAGCATAAAAAGCAGCATGGCGGGCAAAATCCAGGGCGTCAAATTCAACGGCTTCGACCACAACCTGATGCCGGATGTGCAGATCACTGACCAGGTCGGCCAGCCGGGTAGAATTTCGAGCAGCCAGGGTTAAGCTGTAACCCTGGCCGGCATAGTGGTAAGCCAGCGCCCTGGCTATATCGGAAGCAGCGCCTAAAATTAATACGTGTCCCATGAGGTTATTCCTATTCGATCAGATTGGAGGGAGCGAAACTTGACGCCGGAGTTCAACTGCTGCACCTTCTGGATGAAAGCCTGGGCATTGGGATAACTGGTCAAAAACATTTCGCGGCTCATCCGGGCATCTTTGGTTAAATAAAGCCGGCCGCCATATTCCAGCACCAGCTTATCCAATTCATCCAGAAAATTGAACAGACCGGGCGTGATTGGAAAATCTAAAGCCAGAGAGAATCCGTCCATAGCAAAAGGAATATAGCCCTGCTGCGGACCGTACAACTTTAAAACAGCCAGAAAAGAGCCGGAGCCGCTCTGGGCTATTTTGCTCAAGAGCGCTCTGAATCCGGCCCGGCTGTGAGCTTTGGGCAGGATAAACTGGTATTGGGTAAAACCTCTTTTGCCGTAGATGCGGTTCCAATTGTGGATAACATCCAGCGGGTAAAAGAAGCTGTCATAATCTACAATGGCCTGCTGTGAGATAGGCAGATGGCGGTGGTAGTAAAACAGGTTAAAGAGTTTTGCCGTCAGGCCATTGAGGGCAAAATTGGGCAGGTAAAAAGGCACATTGAACTTAAATTTGGGCTTTAGCTTTAGGGGCTGCCGCCACTGCTGCTCGGTTTGTAATTCTGATTTGAGCGCATGCTCTCCGCGCAGGAGAATACCCCGGCCCATAGCCGGCCCCTGCACCAGACAATCTATCCAGGCCATGGTATAGGTCCAGCCGGCCGACGCCTCGAACAAATCCATCAATTGGTCCAGATTTCCGGCCCGGATGCTTTCCTGGCGAATGTAGGCCGTTTCGATAGGCTTGAGCCGGAAGGTGGCTTGCAAAATGAATCCGGTCAGGCCCATGCCCCCGCACACACTCCGGAATAGCTCCTCGTTTTCTGCTCTGGAACAGCGCACTCTGCGCCCGTTGCTCAACATCACCTCTAAATCAAACACATGCTCACAAAAAGTGCCCTCTTTGTGCTGATTTTTGCCATGCACATCCGAGGCGATCGCCCCGCCCACCGTAATAAATTTTGTGCCCGGCGTTACCGGCAAAAACCAGCCACGCGGCACAATTATTTCTAGCACTTCGGCCAGAGTAACACCGGCCTGACAGGTGATGAGACCCTGCTGCTCATCAAAAGCGAGAAATCTATTGTAACGCATGGTCGAAATAATCTGCCCGGCCAGCGCCGAGTCCCCATAGCAGCGGCCATTGCCCCTGGGAATAACTGTATCCAATTGACCCAACAACCCACCCAGTTCATCGGCCGTTTCAAAAGTGTATAGTTTGGCCGCCGTAACGGGGTAGTTGCCCCAGTTGCTAACCAGACGGGCAGATGCCCCGGCCAGACGCGCCTGGGTTTGCCGCCGAACCCGGCCCAACCTGGTCAAAACCCGGCTTACCCAGCTAACCTTCCGTTCTTTTTCTTGAGCACTTGCCCGCCGGTGGGTGGCTAATGAGATGCCTAAAAAGACCCCGGCCAACCCTCCTAATACCAGGCCAATTAAGATTTTTATATGATTCTGCTTGTAACCTGACATTGAACTTATTTTTCCTCTGGTTGAAAAGTGAACTGATAGCTTGTGATTTATTTTTGACTTACCTGCCAAAAGCAATCAACTCCCGTCAAGCGCCGGGAGCAATTTGACCAACAGCCAACATAGATTTGGCGCGATTTAGGGAAATTGGCGTGCTTTCTGCAAGCTGTGCCGCACCCGCCCGGCAATAACGCCGGCCCGCAGGTCATCCAGCGGTAGATATTCCGCCTCCAGCCAGGCGGCGAGGTCGCGCGCTGCGCCGATACGGACAAAACTCTGGTCGCTGTCCAAAACCAGGGCGGCCAGCCGCTTGTGAGCCAACCCTTCGGCCACCTGGCGTAGTTGACCCGGCGGCCCCACGTTGGCCCGACCATCGGTGACTAGCACCAGCAGAGGGGTGAGGGCGGCGTCTCGCTGCAAATGATTGACCAGCACCCGCTCGGCCAGTTGCAAACCCGCCGCCAGGGGGGTGCGTCCCCCGGTGGGCAGGTGGCGCAGCCGCTGCTCGGCCAGTTCCACCGAGTTGGTCGGTGGAACCAGAATTTCCGCGCCCTGGCCGCGAAAGGCAATCAGGCCCACCCGGTCGCGCTTTTGGTAGGCGTCCAGCAGCAGGCTCAACACCGCCCCTTTCACCGCCATCATGCGCTTGCGCGCGCCCATCGAGCCGGAGGCGTCTACCACAAACAGGATCAGGTTGCCGGTGCGGGCGCGGCGAATTTTGACTCGGAGATCGGTAGCTAAAACGCGCAGGAGGGCAGGGGGGTAGAGGGGCAAGGGAGCATCCATTTGCAATCTCCCCTGCTCCCCTGCTCCACCGCTCCCCTGCGCAAAACGGAGGGCGGCCGCCCGCAAGGTGGCATCCACGGCCACATCCCGCACGCTGCCTTTGGGAATGGCGGCGCGGATGTAATGCCCGCCCCGGTTGGCAGCGATGGTTTGGCTGCGCCGGCCCCGGCCCGGCTGCGGTTGGCGTTTGGCGCTCGGTGGAACTATTTTGCGAACGGCAAAGGTCTCGCCGGGGATGAAGGTTTGTTCGTCCGGCGGACGGCGGACGGCTGACCGCTCAGAATCTGCTTGACTATCCTCACTCACCCTCCGAGTCATCTGATGGGCTATCTTCTTTTTCTCCCCCGCTCCCCCGCTCCCCCGCTCCCCTACCCTGCGGGGGGGGGGGCAACAGTTGGGGGTGTTAATCCAACAGCGGGGGATACAACCCCCGCGCGTAAAA
>CAZDMM010000915.1:0-3169 GCA_964505845.1 uncultured Caldilineaceae bacterium | reverse complement strand
CAGGATTTGGCCGAGAACCTGCCCAAAGCCGCCGCCGCCGAGCGCCGCCTGCGGGCCATCAACTCCGAGATTGAGGTGCGAGGCATCGTTTCGGACGTGAACGCCGAGAACATCGAAAGCCTCATCGCCGGCGCAGATGTGGTGATGGACGGCACGGACAACTTTGAGACGCGCTACATCGTCAACGACGCCTGCCTCAAGCACAACATCCCCTGGATTTACACCGGCGCGGTGGCCACCTACGGCATGAGCCAGACCATCATCCCCGGCCAGACGGCCTGCCTGCGCTGCCTGTTCAACGATGTGCCGCCGCCTGGCGCCACCGCCACCTGCGATACCGCCGGGGTGGTCGGGCCGGTGGTCAGCGCCATCGCCAGCGTCAGCGCCACCGAAGCCATCAAGCTCATCGTGGGGCGGGGGGAGTTGAATCGCGGCATCATCCACTTTGACGTGTGGTACAATACTTACGAAAGTTTTGAGAACGGCGGCCCTCGCCCGGATTGCCCGGCTTGCCAGCAGCGCAACTTTGAGTTTCTCAAGCAGGAAAAAGGGGGGCAGATAGTTAGCCTGTGCGGCCGCAACGCGGTACAACTGCGCGTGCCTCACGCCGGCAAACTGCCCCTGGCTGCTTTGGCCGACCAATTAGCGCCGGTCAGCCAGATTACGGCCCGCAATGATTATTTGCTGCGCTTCCTGGTGGACGGCTACGAAGTCACTCTCTTTGCCGACGCCCGCGCCATCATCAAAGGCACCGAGGACGAGAGCGTAGCGCGGGGATTGTATGCGAAGTACATTGGTAATTAGTAATTGGTAAATAGTAATTACCAAATTTCAGGGGGATAGTGTATGGGTTTACTCAAAAAACTCTTTGGGGGCAAAGAGGAGGAACCGGTCGCGCCGCCTCCTCCTCCGGCGCCGGAACCGGAGCCGATTCGGATCAATGAAATTACGCCGCATGAGTTAAAGGCTCGGTTGGATAACGGCGATGTGGTGGTGGATATGCGCCAGGATTGGGAATATCAGTACGGCCACATTCCCGGTGCGATCCATATGTTTATCAACGAGATTCCAATTCGCTTTAACGAACTGCCCCAGGATAAGGAGATTGTGTTTCAATGCTGGCACGGCAACACCAGCCTGGGGGCCTCGGCCTTTTTGATTGAGCGCGGCTGGCCGGCCGAGCGCGTTGCCAGCCTGAGCGGCGGCATTGCCGGCTGGGTGCAGGCCCACGGGCAAAAGGCGCTGGTAACGGATTGAAGCGGGAAGGCTGAAAAATTAAGTTTGGGGGGTAAAATTGCGAATGGCCTGGATGAGGTTGGCCGGCATGCCAATGTCTAAACAAGCGCCGTTAGGGAAAAGCACGGCCTCTACCGCCAACCCCTGCTCCACCGCCGCCTGGATGACATGACCGACATGCAGCTCGCGTTGTTCCGGGGCATTAGCCGCGGCCTGGCTGAGAAATTTGTGCATAAATTGGGTAAAGACGGGCGTCCACACGGCAATCATCCAGGTATAGCGTAGCTCAGTTTGAGGGGGCTTGATGAGAATTTGACGCACTCGGCCATCGTCAGCCAGCTCCACCATGTCGGCGGTATGAGGCTGGTCGGTGGGGAAGAGACCCAGGACAATATCGGCCTGGGTCTCAGCTTGTCGAGCCAGGAGATGGACAAAGGCATCCTCAGGCTGGAACAGCACATCAGGAAAGCCAAGCGCCACCAGGGCGTTTTGAACAAAGGGATAAGCCTGGTCCAGGGTATAAGGCGCGCCAAAAGGCAGACGCATCATCAGATAAGCCAGGTTCATATCCAGCATGGTTCCATCTCCAAAATAACTGGGAATATCCCATTTCCCCTGGCGCAGAATGAAGTAAACTTTGCGCACTCCGGCCAGGCGCAGCTTTTCTAACAGGTAGTGGCTGACCACTTTGGGCCGCAGCGTGCCGTCGGCCACGGTCTGAAAGCCGATGGGGAATAACTCTTTGCTGCCGGGCAAAGGCGCAATGCGCGTGGCCTGTCCGCCGGCCGGAATAAGGCCGATAACTTCGCTATAATGTGTTTTTTCTAGGATATTGTTCGCCACAGATACATACAACCTCTATGGGGACTAAACAAAGCACCGATCCAATTAATTTGCCGCTCTTTGCTTCCAGGCATTATATGCTTCTTTGAAACGAGGCTCATAAGGCAAAAGTTCCATTGCTTTACTATAAGCTTGAAGTATTTCTGTTTCCGGGGCACGCAACCAGACCAGTGTCTTGGCGAGGTCATACCAACTCCACGCATTTCTGATATTGTCATCTGACAATTGAATGACCCGGCGTAGTAATTCTACGGCATCTCTATTCAATCGCTTCTTAGTAGCTATTTTATCTTTGCGTAGGCGTCTTGCTAGATTCAACTTCGTTTGAGCATATTCATGGACAGCTTTAGGATTATCTTTAATGAGATCATAATTTGAAGCAAAAACCCCATGAGCTTCTTCCAAACGGTCAGAACGTTTATAGAGTACAGCCAACTCCACTAAATCGTCAATTTGAGTAGGAGATGGTACACGTGCCAAAATCTCTGAGGCTCGTTTGGGCTTTTGTTGATCCAAATATGCTTTGGCCATAGCAATATATGGCAGATGTCGATCTACTATCATTGGATCTGCTTCACTATCTATAAACAGCTTTTCTGCTGCTGAAAAATCTCCCAATGATACAAGATACTCAATCATTTGGGCGATGAGCGCCCCAGACTTGGGAGCGCGTTTGGTGGCGGCCTCCAAGTTTTGGATTGCTTTCTGGCGTTCACCTACTGCCCATAAATGAGCGCTTTCGCGCAAGGCATGGATAACAATATATTGAGGATGAGCTGGCAGAATGACTCGAAAATATGTGCGTGCATCATCAAAATCGAAAGTCGGCTCAGGCGAACCATTTTCACTCATCTTGCGACGAATTTTTGGAATACCCGTGCCACGTCCTTCAGCTAAACGCAAATCTTTGAGAAATTCTCCAATCCGCCGATTTCGGTTTGGAACAGGTGGGAGCAAAACTCCGGGTTGAAAATGCTGCTTTTCAATACCTGGTACTGGTCCGGGATAGCTAATAATCTCCATCCTATCGGGATAAAGATAAACTTTAACTGGCTCAAAAATTCCTTCATAACTGCGATGATATACGGCA
>CAZDMM010000914.1:0-3174 GCA_964505845.1 uncultured Caldilineaceae bacterium | reverse complement strand
CGCCCAGGATACGGGCGGTCGCCATTTTCCCCTCCCCCACATCCGCCGAGCGGCCCACAACGAACCATTCATTGCTCAGAACAGGGTCATTAATCATCTTGAATTCTCCTTCAAAGGGGGAGATTGGAGATTAGAGATTCAATCTCCAATCTCTAATCTCTAATTACCAATCCCCAATTACCAATCTTCACGGCTATCTTGCCCCTCGCACATAGGGCTGCCCCAGGGCCTCCGGCTGTTCGGTTTTCTTGAGGCCGCGGAACAACACCAGAATGGTCAAAACGTAGGGCAGCATCAGCAGCAGTTCATAGGGAATGCTCTCGTCGCCCAACGCCTGGATACGAAATTGCACCGCATCGGCCAGGCCAAAGAGCAGCGCCCCGGCCACCGCCAGCGAGGGTTTCCAGCGGGCAAAGATGACCAAAGCCACGGCGATCCAGCCCCGCCCGGCGGTGATGCCCTCGCGGGTAAAGTGCAGTTGGGCCACCGTCAGCACCGCCCCGCCCAGGCCGGTCAGCCCGGCCCCAATCAAAACGGCAATGTAGCGAATCTTCGCCACGCTCAAGCCGGATGTTTCCGCTGCGCCCGGATTCTCGCCCACGGCCCGGATATTCAAGCCCAGGGTGGTGCGGTTGAGCAAAAACCAGGCTCCCACCACCACCAAACCGGTCAGGTAAATGACCACGTCGTGCTGAAAAAAAATGGGGCCAAGCACCGGAATATCGGATAGAAATGGTACAGGCACCGCCTCCAGACCCTGAATCTGGGCGGCAAAGTCCTCAAACTGCTGCCGGAAGAGGTAGGCGCTGAGGCCCTGGCCCAGCAGCACCAGCATAACGCTGCTGATGACCTGGTCGGCCTTGAGCGTGACCGACAGAAAGGCCATGATCAGCCCCATCACCAGCCCGGTGGCGACTCCGGCCAGCAGGCCAAGCGCCGTGCCCAGGGCCGGGCCGACCGGCGCAACCGGGTTGTTTTCCAGCCGCCAAGCGGTCAAAAAGCCGACCATCGCCCCCATCAGCATGATCCCTTCCAGGCCCAGGTTCAGCACCCCGCCTTTTTCGGTGATGATTTCGCCGATGACGGCCAGCAGCAGCGGGATCGCCAGCCGCACCCCGGCAGCCAGCACCACGGTGGTAAAGGTGGTGGCTAAGATTTGTTCCAGGGTCATGTCGTACCTCTTTTCACTCCACACTTGCCTATTGATAAACGTAAAACGTGAAACGTAATGACTTTCTTTGTAAATCCTTACGTTTTACGCTTTACGCTTTATTGTGAAATCGATTTTCAATTCATTTGAAACACACCCAAATCGTTAAGACCTCCGCAGCCGGAAGTAGGCATCCATGCCCAGCACAAACAGCACCACCAACGCCTGAATGGCGTCGGCCAGGGTGGCGGGCAGGCCGGTCAGCGTGTGCATGGAGTTGGCCCCGATGCTCAAGGCCGAGAAGAAGATGGCCGCAAACAACACGCCTACGGGATGCAGCCGGCCCAGCAGGGCGACCAGCACGCCGCTGAAGCCGTAGCCGCCCGAAATATCTCCTTTGAGCCGGGAGTGGAGGTAGCTGACCTCGATGAGGCCGGCCAGCCCGGCCAGCGCGCCGCTGAACAGCAGCACAAAGATGATGCCGGCCTCCACGTCAATCCCGGCAAAGCGGGCCACGCTGGCCCGCGAACCGATGGCCCGCAGCCGGAAGCCGATGGGTGTGCGCCAGATGAGCAGATGAACCAGCGGGATCAAGGCCAGGGCGAGCAGCACCCCCAGGTGCAGCCGGCTGCCGAACAGGCCGGGCAGGCGGGCCGCGTCAACAAATTGGGCCGTTTCGGGCAGAAAGCCGCCGGCATCGCGCAGCGGCACGCGGGCCATGTACTGGACAATCAAAATGGCGATGTAGTTGAGCATGAGGGTGGAGATGATTTCGCTCATGCCGCGTTTGGTACGCAGCAGGGCCGGGATCAAGCCCCACAGCGCCCCGCCGAGTCCCCCCGCCAGCAGCATGGCCGGGATGAGGATGAGCATGGGCAGGTTGGACAGGTACAGGGCCACCACGCTGCCAAACAGCGCGCCCATATAATACTGCCCCTCCGCACCGATATTCCACACCCGCGCCTTGAAGGCCACCGTCAGCCCCAGGCCAATCAACAGCATGGGGGTGGCTTTGAGGGCGGTTTCGGTCAGTTGGCGCGTACCGCCAAAAGCCCCGTTGAGCATGGCCGCGTAAGCGGTCAGCGGGTCCGACCCGGCCAGCAGGATCAACCCTGCGCCGAGCAGAAAGGCAAGCAACGCCCCCAACACCGCCGGGCCGAGCGTCGTCACCGCCCGGCGGAGCAGGGTGTGGAGGGTGTTATTCCCTGGGGAGGCCAGGGTGAGGGTTGAGGGTGGGTTGAGTGGTTGGGTCAAGACAATTATCCTTTCCTAATATCGCTTCTATTCATACTATTCTCAAGCGTCTCGCTCCGGCTGCTTAATTTTCAAATGAACTCTTAGCAGGTGCTGGTCTCAACTGTTGACATTCACTTCCGCTGTACCGAATAGAGATGTCAAGAGCGATTCCATAGCCTCAGAGAGCGGTTCTTGACAACTATATCCGTTGCGGATATAATGTCACCTATGCCGACTACAGTTCCCAATCCACTTCTGACCCCAGCCGTGTTCCATATTCTCCTGGCGCTCTCAGGCGGAGAGCGGCATGGCTATGGCATTATGAAGCAGGTCGAGGTGGACTCGCAAGGCAAGGTCACGATGGGACCTGGCACGCTTTATGGCTCGCTTAAGCGTATGCTTGATGCTGGCTTAGTGAGAGAGAGCGACAAGCGCGTTGATCCCGAAATGGATGACCAGCGGCGCATCTACTATCAGATTACGGACATTGGCGCTCAGGCGCTCACAGCAGAACTCGAACGCTATCAACGTATCGTTACGATCGCCCAACAGCGGAAACTGTTCCCAAAGACCTTTTCATATGTCACGTGAGCAGAAAGTAGTTCAAAGGCTTTACAGAAAACTACTCAGCCTCTATCCACAAGCATTTAGGGAACGTCTGGGCGAGTCTATGCAGCAGACGTTCGACGATCTCTACCATGAACGGAAACGACAAACAGAGCAGGGAGTGTTCGGCTTCGTGCTCTGGATGTTCCTGGAAACTGCCATAGGGATTTTTAGAGAGCATT
>CAZDMM010000913.1:0-3175 GCA_964505845.1 uncultured Caldilineaceae bacterium | reverse complement strand
CCCCCACCGAAATTCTCGAGCGGCAGGGCCCGGCGCTGATGCTGTACACGCGGCTCATCCCCGATTCCGGCGGGGCGGGACGCCGCCGGGGCGGGCTGGGCCAGGAGATTGCCCTGCGCTGCACCGCCCAAAAGCCCATGATGCTGACCATCCGGCCCGATTTGATGAAATTCCCGGCCCTGGGCTTGGCCGGAGGTGATTTTGGCGCACCGGGCGAAGTGCTGCTCAATGGCCGCAAAGTGGAACGTTTTACCCCTATCGCCTGGCAGCCCGGCGACGAAATTGTGCTGCGCGTGCCCGGCGGCGGCGGCTTTGGCGACCCCCGCCGGCGCGAACCGGAACGAGTGCGTGAAGACGTGAGGCTGGGCTATGTCAGCCTGCAGGCGGCGCAGGAAATCTATGGATTGGAGCTTGAGGCGCTGTGATTGACCTGGCGATTGTCAACGGCGCGGTGCTTAGCCCCTCGTTGGAAGGGGGCGAGTCGCCCGTGCCCGCTACGCTGGTTGTCCACCAGGGAGTTATCCAGGACATCCTGGCCCCAGGGGAGAGCTTCAAGGCGGCGCAGACCCTCGACGCGGCGGGCATGCTGGTGCTGCCCGGCGCAATTGACATCCACGTTCACTGTCGCGCCCCGGCCTTTCCCGCCCGCGGCGATTTTGCCAGCGAAACGCGGGCGGCGGCGGCAGGAGGCGTGACCACTATTTTCGAGATGCCGATCTCCAAACCCGGCGTCTCGACCGTTGCCATTTGGGAAGCCCGGCGCAAACTGGCCGAGCGCGATGCTTATGTAAATGTGGCTCTGTATGGGGCGCCCTGTCTGCTGGATGGCCGGGAGATTACGGCCATGGCGCAGGCCGGGGCCATTGGCTTTAAAATTTTCCTGACTCGCGCTCCGGCCGGCCGGGAGGATGAGTTTGAGGGCCTGGTGGCCGACAACCTGGCTATGGTGGCCCAGGCGCTGGAGCTGATTCGGCCCACCGGCTTGCGCTGCGCCATCCACGCCGAAGACCAAAGCCTGATTGATTATTACACTACCCAGGTGGTGGCCACCGAGATGCCCGATTTCAAACGCCAGGCTTTATCCAGGCCGGCGGTGGTAGAGGCCACCGCTATTGCCGCCCTGGTCGCCCTGGCCCAGGCATTGGAGACCCCCATTCACATTGTGCACGTCAGCAGCAAAGCCGGCGCGGATTTGATCCGTTATGCTCGCGCCGTCAATGCCCCGGTCACGGCGGAAACCTGCCCTCAATACCTGCTCTTTACGGATGACATTTTGGAGCAGGTGGGGCCTTACGGCAAGATTAATCCGCCCCTACGGGGGCCAGAAGACTGTGAGGCGCTGTGGCAAGCGCTCACGAATAGAGTTTTGGACTTGATTGCCACCGATCACTCTCCTTTCACGGCGGCGGAAAAAGAGGCGGCCTGGGGCCGTATTTTGGAAGCGCCGCCCGGCCATCCCGGCCTGGAAGCCCTGGTTCCGGTGGCGCTGACCGAGGCGCTGCGGGGCCGCTTTAGTGTGGCCCGCGCTGTCGAATTAATTAGCACCACACCAGCCCAAATCTTCAACCTTTACCCGCGCAAAGGCGTGATTCAAGCCGGGGCCGATGCCGATTTGACCATTTACGACCCCCGGCCTGCGCGACGCCTTGACCGCAGCCAATGGTTCAGCCGGGCCGCCGAGTGCAACCGCCTGTATGACGGCCTGCCAACCCAGGGCGAAGTGTACGCCACCGTCGTCGGGGGGAAGGTGGTTTACCAGGCCGGGCGTATCTTGGGGCAGCCGGGCGACGGCAAAATTGTGAGACCTATGATGAATCATCAATGACTATTTTTTCTCGCGCTCAAACTGAGTTTGGGCGCGAGACTGGGGAAATCATCCATGACCATTCGTTTTATTCAAGCCGGCCTCGGCGTCAGAGGCGCTCATTGGGCGCGAGTCATCCAGGAAAATCCCCAGGCGGCGGTGGCGGCTTATGTGGATGTACGGCTCGAAGCTGCCCGCCAAAAAGCAGCCGAGTGGGGCCAGCCAGACATCCCCTGCTTTGCCGACCTGGCCGAAGCTTTAAAAGCGGTCGAGTGTGACGCCGTGTTGCTGGTCACGCCGCCGGAGGGCCACTTTCAGCAAACGCTGCTCGCCTTTGAGCGTGGCCGCCACGTTTTATGCGAGAAACCCCTGGTTGAAGAGCTGGCCGAAGCCATCGAACTGGTGGGCCAAGCCGAGCGCCGCCGCTTGCATTTGATGGTCGGGATGAACTTCCGCTACCTGCCGGTCAGCCAGGCCATCCGCCGTTTTATCCGGGAGGGACGTTTTGGGCCGCCCGGCTACGGCCAGTTTGTCTACCTGCGCCACCGCGATGGCCGCCGGCCCGACCTGAACGACCATCCGCTGACGATGGCGCAGCCGATGCTGTTGGAGCAGTCCATCCACCACCTGGATTTGCTGCGCTACTGCTACGGGGTCGAGGTGGAGACGCTCACCGCCGATACCTGGCGGCCCGCTTGGAGCACTTACGCCGATGACTGTTGCGTCTCGGCGCTGCTTCAGTTTGAAAATGGGCTGCGGGTAAATTACCTGGGCACGTGGACTTCCGGCTGGAACCAGTTTCATTTCCACTGGCGCACGGATTGTCCCGGTGGGGCGATTATCCAGCAGGCGCAATTTGGCGATTTGCATACGGTTGAGTTTCAGCCTCACCTCGCTATGGAGGGCAAATTATTCAAAGGCCCTGGCGAGGCCGAACCGCTGCAGCCGCTTCCGTTAGCCGGCAGCGAGGATTTTATTGATGATACTCGCGGCTTGCTGAACGAGTTTGTTGAAGCCGTAGCCACCGGAAGAGCGGTCGAGACGAGCGGCCAAGACCATTTAAAGACGCTGAGTCTGGTTTTGGCCTGCATTGAGGCGGCTAAAACCCGCCAGTGGATTCAGATGGCGGATTTTTATCAGCGCCACGGGATACCGGCTGAGTGGATTTAAATAAGGTAGCAGGGTTGCAATGAAAATGTCATTGCGAGGCCGTAGGCCGAAGCAATCCCACCCCGGCAAGGGAGGCAACGCGGCTTCGCCTTCGGCTCGCAGTGACATGAGACAAGCTATTTTTCAGGGAGTTCGACAGTTCCTGCGGCACAGCAACGATGATGAAAATACTGTGGCAGATGCATCCCTATGCCTCTTCGG
>CAZDMM010000912.1:0-3176 GCA_964505845.1 uncultured Caldilineaceae bacterium | reverse complement strand
GTGCGGGTCTCAACTTGACCGTCGGCATCCGCAAATTGGTGGTCGAGCCGGCTCATCCCACCCGGCACGATCTGGATGTGTTGGAAGCCATCGCCGCTTTTGGCAAAGCCGATGATCCGGCGGCGCTCTACCAGGCTCAAGTCCAGGCCTTTGATGTCGAGCGGCTGACCAACACTTTTTACCGGGCCTATGCCGGCCTGTTTCAGCGCACCAACGAGCGCATCCGGGTGTGGAACCAGGCTCATCCCCTGCTGGCTAACCCTGACCAGCGCCGCGCCTTTACCCAACGCCTGCTCAACCGGCTGATGTTTCTCTACTTTATGCAGCGCAAAGGCTGGCTGGCCGGCGACCGTCATTTTCTAACGGCCTGGTATCAACGGCTGGCCCGAGACGAGGGTGGTTACTGGGCCAATTTTCTGCGGCCCATCTTTTTCGATACGCTGAACCGCCGTCGGGTTGGCGACGGCTCGTCCTGGGGCAACATCCCCTACCTCAACGGCGGGTTGTTTGAACCCAAAGAGCCGGATACCGACCCCGGTATTTACCTGCCCGACGAATTATTTGACCCCCGCGATGCCGAGGGACTGTTGAGCTTCCTCAATAACTACAACTTCACCGTGGCCGAAGACACGCCGCTGGAACAGGAAGTGGCCCTTGACCCGGAAATGCTGGGCAAGGTCTTTGAGAACCTGCTGGAAGAAACGGAACGGGGACAGAGCGGCGCCTTTTACACCCCCCGCCCGATTGTCCATTACCTGGCCCGCGCCGCCCTGCGCCACTACCTGGCCGACGCCACCGGGTTGCCGGAGGAGCGGCTGGCGGTGTTATTCGGAGCAGAGGCACAGAGGAGCGGAGGGGCAGAGGTGCGGGGGAGCAGAGGCGCGGAGGAGCAGGGGAGCAGAGGCGCGGGGGAGAGTTTCCAACCTTCCAACCCTCCAGCCTTCCAGCCTTTAACCCCTAACGAGGCCGCCAAAATCAACGCGGCCCTCGATACCATTCGCGTGCTCGATCCGGCCGTAGGGTCCGGGGCGCTGTTGGTGGGGATGCTGCACGAGTTGGTAGACGTGCGCCAGACCTGCTGGAACCTCACCCCCCAGCCCCCTCTCCTAAAAGGAGAGGGGGGGACTGAGGGGGGGGCGCCCGTCGCCCGCTGGAAGCGCGATTTTATCGCCAACAGCCTGTACGGGGTGGACCTCAAACCGGAAGCGGTCGAGATTGCCCGGCTGCGCCTGTGGCTCAGCCTGGTCGTGGACCAGGGCCGGGAGGAGGTCGAACCGCTGCCCAATCTCGATTACCGGCTGATGGTCGGCAACTCGCTCCTGGAAACGCTGGATGGCGAACCCCTTTTGCTCCCCTCTTCCAGGGGAAGAGGGGCTGGGGGTGAGGGCGGCGGCCCCTTGAGGCAAGGCAGCCTGCCCGGCGTGCCCGCGCCGGCCCAACAACTGGGCCTGAACCTGGGCGAAAGCGGGCGCACCCGCACCGGCCTGGCCGAACTCAAGGCCGAATATTTTACCGCCGAAACCCGCGCCGACCGGGAACGGCTGCGCCAAGCCATCGAAGGCCAGGAGCGCGCCCTGGTGCTGGCCGCGCTGGATGAAAAGCTGGCTAACCTGCGGGCCAGAACCCAACTGCTGGTGGACAAGGGTAGCAGGGTCAACTGGCAGGGGATGAAGAAAGAGGAGCGCGAACTGGCCGACCTGGCCAACAAGCAGGCCAAACTGACCGGCCTGGCCGCCGCCGTGCGCCAAGGCGAGCCGCTGCCCTTCTTTCTCTACCGGCTGCACTTTTTCGAGGTCTTCCGGGACAAGGGCGGCTTCGATATTGTCCTGGCCAACCCGCCTTATGTGCGCCAGGAGTTGATTGGCGACCAGAAACCGGCCCTGGCCAAAGAGTATCCCCAGGTGTACCAGGGTACCGCCGACCTGTACGTGTACTTTTACGCCAGGGGGCTGAACCTGCTGCGGCCCAAGGGTGTGCTGGCCTACATTACCAGCAACAAGTTTATGCGGGCCGGTTATGGTAAAAAGCTGCGTCAATTCCTGAGCGAGCAAACGACCCTGGAAACTATTATTGATTTTGGTGACCTCCCAGTATTTGACGCTACAACTTATCCTAGCATTGTTATTGCCCGCAAGACAACCCCACTGGCTGAACAGTCAGTAGAGACGTTGACTGTAGACAATATGAATTTACTGGAACGTTTAGAAGAGGAAATGCCCCGTCAAGCATGGCGAATGACTCAGACGACTTTGCGTTCTGATGGTTGGACATTGGAGCGACCTGATATATTGTCAGTATTGAATAAATTGCGAGCAGCAGGCAGAAAATTGGGTGAAATTGTTGAAGGAAGCTTTTATCGTGGTGTAACTACTGGATTTAATGATGCTTTTGTAATTGATGAAAAGATGCGAAAAGAGATAATCGAAAAAGACCCACACAGTAGTCAGTTAATCAAACCATGGCTGAGAGGGCGTGATGTGAAACGTTGGTATACAGATTGGGCAAATTTATATCTTATCTATGTACCCTGGGATTTTCCTATTAACAAATATCCGGCCATTAAAGCTCACCTGGAGAAATTTCGTGAACAACTAACTCAACGCCCCGAAGTTCAAGCAGGAAGATTTCCTTGGTATGTAATGAGTCGCTATTCTGCCGAGTCTGTAAACGAATTCGAAAAACCGAAAATTATATCTGCCAGATTTATGGTGAGTCCAATCTTTGGATGGGATGATAGACAACGATATACAAATGATGCTTGCTATATATTTCCAGGCGATCTTTATACGCTTGCGCTTCTGAATTCGCCGGTCCATTGGTTCTTGATAACACATATTGCCACCCTTATGCAGAATCGCTACTATCAAATCCATATCCAATATTTGGAACAACTCCCCATCCCCGACGCCCCACCCGCCGAACGGCAGGCCATCGAAAAGGTAGTGCGGCGGCTGCTCGAGCTGCGGGGCGAGGGGCCGGAAGTCGCCGGGTTGGAGGGGGAGTTGAATGAGCGAGTGTATCGCTTGTTCGGGTTGACGGCGGAGGAGATTAAGTTGATAGAAGGATGAAGAATGAAGGATGAAGGCGGAAGTAAAGAATTTTTAGATAAAATTGAGGAGATAATATGATGAACCCCAAGTTCCATAGGCTGAAAAATTTTTTTCATTGGCTGAAAC
>CAZDMM010000911.1:0-3185 GCA_964505845.1 uncultured Caldilineaceae bacterium | reverse complement strand
AATTTCGGCCCGCTCGCGGGCCTGGGGGCGGCTCAAGCCTTTGAGGGTGCCCAGGTAAACCAGGCAGTCGAGCACCCGCATGTAGGGGTAGAGGCCGCGCTCCTCCGGCATATAGCCAATGCGGTCTTGCCGCGTCGGGGTGAGCGACCCACCCAACACCTCCACAGTTCCGGCGTCGGGGCTGAAGATGCCCAGAATCATACGGATGGTAGTGGTTTTGCCGGCCCCGTTTGGCCCTAGCAGTCCAAAAACTTCGCCGGGCCGCACCTCAAAGCTGACATCCGCGACGGCCACTTTGGAGCCAAAAGCCTTGCGGAGATTCTGTGCGGCCACCAGGCGGGTGAGGGGAGTGCATGTCATAACGAGGAGGTATTGTATCGTTGGCGGGGAGGGGAGTCAAGCCTGGAATCACCGAAAAAATTAGCAATCAAAACGCAAAGGCGCAAAGTCGCCAGGGTGCAAAAATTCATAAAAACTTTGCGTCTTGGCGTTAAAAACCAACCTTTGTTCAGGGGAGTTGGATATGACAAGCCAGAACAGTTGATATAAAATGAGCGCCTATGCGTATCCTGATTGTCAATTATGAATTTCCTCCCATCGGGGCCGGCGGGGGCAAGGCTAGCCAAAAAATTGCCGCCTGCTTGGTTGAAATGGGCCACACCGTGCGAGTCATCACCAGCCGGCCTACCCAACTCTATACTTTTTTTGGCAACCTGGCCGTGTTTGTGGGGCTGGGTTTTTGGGTCTACCTGGTCTACATTAAATTGGCCTTTAACAAAGATTTGAGCGACCACGGCTTTACCATCCTGGGAACTCTTTTGCTGCTGATTGGCTTCATCCTGCGCAATTCCGGCCTCACCTGGGAATTGACCAACCCCATCCGGGGGTTGAAGCCGGTGGAGTTTATTGATGGAGTGGAGGTGCAGCGCATCCCGGCCCTGCGCCAGCGCCAGGAGTACTGCTCTACCTTTGAGATGGGCACATTTTTGTTGAGCGGCCTGTGGTTTAGCTGGCGGCAAACGCCGGAGTTCAAACCCGACGTGGTTCATATCTTTTTTGGCATCCCCGACGGGCCGATTGGCTGGATGTTGAAGCGGGTGTACGGGCTGCCTTATCTGATTTCGCTGCGCGGGGCAGATGTGCCCTCCGAAGAAGTCAAGCGTTTTGCCAGGCAGTACAAAATTTTGCGCCCCTTTATCCGCTGGCTGTGGCGGGATGCCGACGCCCTGGTGGCCGTCTCCAACGGTCTGCGCGATTACGCTTTTGATACTGCCCCTGACCTGCCGATTGAGGTCATCCCCAACGCTATCGAGTTGTGGACTTTTACCCCGCCTCGCCAGCGCCGCATGGAGGGAACGGTCAGCCTGATCTTTGTAGGTCGTTTCAATGCCTTTAAAAATGTAGAGCTGTTGATTGAGGCTGTAAGCGGCCTGAAAGAGAAAGGGGTTGACAATTTTGAACTGCAATTGGTGGGCGAGGGGGAGCGCCGCGCCGGTTTAGAACGGCTGGTGGTGGAAAAGGGGTTGACCCGGCAGGTTCGCTTTTTAGGCTGGCTGGAACGTAAGGTCCTGGTAGAGCTTTATCGCCGGGCCGATTTGTTTGTCACCGCCACCACCTGGGAAGGCATGCCCAACACGGTGCTGGAAGCGATGGCCTGCGGCCTGCCGGTGGTGGGTACTCGCGCTTCCGGCCTGACCGAACTGGTGCGCGACGGCGTCAATGGCTACCTGGTTGACAGCCATGATGTGGCCGAGTTGACCACCCGCCTGGCGGAATTGATTGACAACCCCTATGAGCGGCAGCGCATGGGCAAGGAGAGCCGCAAAATCGCTGAACAAGAATTTGCCTGGGAAAGCATCGCCGAGCAGTATGAACAGATTTATAAGCGGCTCTTGGCTGAAAAGACCGGGACGATAGAGCAAAAATTAGAAGTGAGAAGTGAGAAGGTAGAAATTAGAAGTGAGAAAGTGGAAGAACATGTAAATTGAGGTGGGGGATAGAAGTGGTTAGTATAGGTTTTTATGTCGCATGAAGATGACCTTAAAGAACTGATTGTCCAGCATAAACGTCGCTTGCACAAGCTCAAAGAGCAGCAGGCTATAGCCGGTATCTCTGTTGATCCCAAAATTCTCATTGAGATTGAAGATATCGAAGCCACTATTGCGGCCTTGCAAGCAGAACTGGCGGCGCTGGTAGAAAATAGCACTCCCGCAGAATTGCCTGGTTCATTATGCACACCGGCTAAGGGTGCTGTCCCTCAAGCTTCTCCTGATACCTTGTCTAAAAGATTCAGCAGAATCGCTCAACCTACCCTCACTTTTCGCTTCCGTGGTGCGGATGGGAAGCGCCACCCGCTAACATTGCGTGGCGCAGCACCGGGGGAGTTGCCCGGCAGTTTTACCCCGCCTTATAACCCCATTACCTGGCAAGCAATTATGCTGGCGTTGGAGCCAAATTTTCAATGGGCCGAGACCCCTCCTGAAATGCAAGCAGTTTTGCAACCTCTGAGTAATTTGGCTCGAATACCGGAGACAGTCGGTGCAGCCTTGGCCGCATCTCTATTGGCCGACGAAGCGATACGGAGTGAATTTGAGGCTGCCCTGGACCGGGCTGAACAGAGCCGCCAACCCCTACCCGTAGAGCTGCGCTTCGATAGTGGCAGTGAAATCCTGGCCGGTCTGCCCTGGGAATTGCTCTATTATAACGGTCGCTTTTTGGTGGCCGATGCTTCGATTACCCTCAGCCGTTTCCCCGAAGGAGCCGGCCCCCCTACCCTGGCCCTGGCTGAACTGCCCCTGCGGGTGCTGCTGGTTCTGGCCGAGCCGGTGGAGGCTTCCCCCATTTTCCCGGAACGAGCCAGAGAAGAACTGCTGCATGGCCTGCGCTCGCTGGATGAAGAGGGCGGGGTGATTGTGGACTTGCTGCGCCCGCCCACGTTTGAGACATTGATCGAAGCAGCGAGCAATGGCGGCTACCACGTGCTGGTTTTTTATGGGCACGGCGGCTACGCTGAAGCCAGCGGCGGCCTGCTCCTGTTTGAAGATGAGTTTGGCGGCCCGGCGTTGATTCCGGCCAGCGACTTGGGCGCGGCGCTGCGTAATACCGAAGTGCGTCTGGTCTTGCTGGGCGCATGCCAATCGGCCCGTGTGCCAGACCTGTCAGGTCTAACTATTTGGCACGGAGTC
>CAZDMM010000910.1:0-3187 GCA_964505845.1 uncultured Caldilineaceae bacterium | reverse complement strand
GTCTCTTCGGGGTTGATGGAGACATGCACCGCCGTGATGTCATCGGAGAGCAGCCGGGCATAACGCAGCCCGGCCAGCGTTCCCTGATGCACGCCGCTGACCAGCATGATAACCCGGTGGCGAGAGATGCGGAGCGGCGCATCAAAATCTTTAAGTGACAGGTTTTGGGCCAGATCCCGGTAGTGGTGGTTGATTATAACGAACATCAGCACCAGGATAGGGATCAACAGCAGCACAATCCAGGCCCCATCAATAAATTTGGTGATGGCAAAAATAAACATCACAACCCCGGTACAAACGGCCCCAAAACTATTGATCCCCAGTTTTACCTTCCAATTAGGCTCATAAGACAGGATTGACCCCGGCTCCTGAACTTGCTGTCCGGGGGTAAGATGCCCGGCCTTCCACCAGCGCCGGGCCATGCCCGCCTGCGAGGTGGTAAAGGAGAAAAAGACTCCAATGGCATAAAGGGGGATGAGGGCGGTGACGCTGGCCTGGAAGATGATAATCAAGAGCGAGGCCAGCAGCGACAGCGCCGCAATGCCCCGCGAAAATACCAGCCGGCTGCCGCGATAGGTAAACTGGCGCGGCAAGAAGCGGTCATGGGCCATCAAGGCGCTCAGGCGGGGAAAATCGGCAAAGGCCGTGTTAGCCGCCATGATCAAAATCACGGTGGTGGCGGCAATGGTCAGCAGGTAAACCACGTTGCGCTCCCCCTGAACCGTGCGGATCAATTGTGAGATGACGGTTTCAGTTTCTGAGGGGATAGCGCCAATGTAATTAGAGAGGTAAGTAATCCCCAAAAAAAGTACCCCCAGAATCGAGGCCATCCAAATCAGGGTGATGTTGGCGTTACGGGTGCGAGGCTCTTTAAAAGCGGGCACTCCATCAGAAATCGCCTCAACCCCGGTTAAAGCGGTGGTGCCGCTGGAGAAAGCATGCAGCAGCAAAAACAAGGTGATAGGGCCGGCTTCGCCGTGAAATTCTAACTTTGGCGGCCCCACCACCATGCCCAGCGAGCCGGACAGATAGCGAAAGAAGCCAATCCCCAGGGTTAGAAACATCATAAATAGGAAGAAGTAGGTGGGAATAGCAAAAGCCACCCCCGACTCTTTGACGCCGCGCAGATTGATGAGCATGATCAGCAGCACCATGCCCACCGCCAGCTCAACCCGCAAATCATACAGCCAGGGAAAGGCCGAGGTTATCTGGGCTACCCCCGAAGAGATAGAAACCGCCACCGTCAGGATATAATCGGTGAGCAACGAAGCCGCCGTAACCAGGGCCGGGAGCTGCCCCAGGTTATCGCGGGTTACAATATAGGCGCTGGCGCTGTTGGGGTAAGAGCGAATGGTTTGCTGGTAGGAAAAGACTACAATCGCCAGCAGGCCCACAATGGCCAGGGCAATGGGAATGGAATAAACAAAAGCGGCTGTGCCGGCCACAGCCAGGATGAACAAAATTTCTTGGGTAGCATAAGCCGTGGACGAGAGGGCATCGGAGGCAAAGACGGCCAGGCCCACCACTTTGCCAATGGTTTGATGGGGTGCATCGGCAGTGGCCAGCGGCCGGCCAATCAGCCAACTGCGCCAGGTGCGGGGCGGACGCCGTTCCGGGATACGGTGTACCACAGTCGTTCCGGAGTCGAAGCCATGGTTTGTCATAGGTTTTACTTCACCTGATAGGCTACGGTTGGGCTTAACTACAAATTGATATGGTAACGCAAAAAAAGCTAAGGAGCAAGTTCAGCAGCCGGATGGGACTGAGCATGTTCAAAATCGTTTGATAAACCTTCCCGGAAGCTCCAAATGCAGCTTCCGGGAAGGCGGAACTTTAAATTGGGACGCCCCCGGCCAGCCGGTATCTGACCAAAAAACAGGTAGGCCACACTTCAAAGAGCATGACCTACCTGTTCTTCAAAAGTCAGTTGGGTACAAGCGGCCTCAACCGATGGCCCCAACTTCTCGCTTGCTTTGCCACACCGCCCAAATAAAGCCTGCCAGCAGCAGCACTACTACACCCCAACCGATGGGGCCTAATTGTTTATACTGCACCACAATCGGGGCAATGATCACCGATACCAGGTTGACCACTTTAATCATAGGGTTGAGGGCCGGGCCGGCCGTATCCTTGAGCGGGTCGCCCACTGTATCACCCACCACCGAAGCCTTGTGGCGCTCTGAGTTTTTGCCCAGGTTTTTAGCCGGGTCTTTTGGCTCATCTTCAATGGTCTTTTTGGCATTATCCCAGGCGCCGCCGGCGTTAGCCATAAAAACGGCCAGCAGTTGGCCCGACAGGATAATCCCGGCCAAAAAGCCGCCCAACGCCTCTACCTGCAAAACCAGGCCCACCAGGATAGGAGAGATGATAGACATAGCCGCCAGGCTGACCAGTTCCTTTTGAGCCGCTGCGGTTGAGATAGAGACGGCACGGGCATAGTCAGGCTTTACCTTGCCTTCCATCAACCCCGGCAGTCTGAATTGGCGGCGCACCTCGCTCACAATCAAGCCGGCTGCACGGCTGACGGCTTTAATGGCAAACGAGGAGAACAGCCAGGGAATAGCCCCGCCGATGAGCATGCCCACAAAAACCACCGGATTAGAGATACGGATACCGTTAGCCAAAGCCTGCGGATCCACCACGCTCACATCGGTAATGAAGGAGCCAAATAAAGAGACTGCGGCGATAACCGCCGAACCAATGGCGATGCCCTTGGTAATAGCCTTGGTAGTGTTGCCTACCGCATCCAGGTCGGCCATAATCTGGCGCGCTTTGGCATCAAGCCCGGCCATCTCACCGATCCCGTTGGCATTATCGGAGATAGGGCCAAAGGAGTCCATCGCCACGTTGTTGCCGGTCAGGGTTAACATCCCAATACCGGCCATAGCAACGCTGTACAAAATATAAGCAATCTGCTCCTCAAGCGTTGCGCCCACGCCCCCATAGATGATCACAGCAGAAAAAATAGTGACGGCAATGACCAACACCGCCCAAACACTCGACTCATAGCCCACGCCCAAGCCCGACAGAATAGTTGTGGCCGGGCCGCCGTCAGTACTCTGGCGAATCTCCTGCACCGGCGCTGTTTCGGTGCCGGTAAAGTATTCGGTCAGCCGGTCGAGCACGATAGCCAGCACCACCCCAACCGTGACGGACAGAAACGGCGGCAGCCACCCACCGGGAATAT
>CAZDMM010000909.1:0-3192 GCA_964505845.1 uncultured Caldilineaceae bacterium | reverse complement strand
TCAACATATCACGATGCGGTAACTTCCTTCAACCTGCCGGTCTTAACGTCATAGATAAAACCTCTCACCGGAATGTGTTTGGGTATCCAGGGATGCGATTGTATCTTCTGCATCTGTAGCCAGACATCTTCGGCCAGGTCGCTGAAAGCATGGAAGCGGGTTGGTGCTACCGTGGCCGTACCGGTTTGTTGTTGCAGCCTGGTTTGGAGTTCGTCGTCCTTAAATGTTAGCATCCCACAGTCAGTGTGGTGGATTAAGACAAATTCTTGGGTGCCCAAGAGATGATGTGAAATAATGAGCGAGCGCAGAACATCTTCGGTGACAATACCCCCGGCATTACGAATGATATGAGCATCGCCGGTTTTTAAACCAAGCACTTCCTCCACAGTCAGTCTGGCATCCATGCACGCCACAACGGCCAATTTGCGTCCCGGCGGCATGGGTAGGTGACCTAACTTAAAGTTTTGAGTATAGCTCTGGTTGGCCTTGAGAACCTCTTCAGTGACACTCATCGTTTATCTCCTGAGATATTATGTTTGATAATTTGAGTTGGGTGTATTTTAAATTGGGGCAAAGCGGCGCCCCTATGCCGTTTCTACCTCACTTACCGCTGATGTAGTTGGCGTGGGTTTGTGCAGTGAATGGGAAACAAAAAGCCCAGGGACTAACCCCGGGCTTGCTTTTAAGACCCGATCTTGCCCCCAACTTTCTGCTCAGAGAAGGCGGGGGCAAGCTTACTTGAATCGTCGGGTGGTTCTGGCGTTTTACCTTACAAACTTAAACACGACAAGATACGGTTGCCCCCGCCTAAGACAGTTACACGATGTTGATTGGCTCTTTGATAAAATTGGGAGGCACATGGATCAGATCTCACCCCACTCACTTTTGACCCTACCAATGAGGGTCAGTCTAGCACAGCCTGAGGGAACTGTCAAAAACATAGATGAGTTGGCCTCCACCTTGTTCTATTGCTGGGCCTATGATATAATCTCGTGCTGACCATCGAAGGGCAGCCCTGGTGGAGGAGGGTAGTTATGGAAGTGACAAGCAAGCAACTGCGCCGTTGTGACTTGGTTGTGGCCCGCGGACGGATTGACAGCGCGACGGTAAAAACTTTAGCCCAGGCCCTGGCAGATATCAAAGAGGCCGGTCGTTATAAAATTGTGTTAAACATGAAGGAAATCACTTACATTTCCAGCGCCGGATTGAGCGAATTGATTGATACCCAAAATACTTGCAAACGCTTTAACCGAGGTGAACTGGTTCTGGCTGAAGTGCCGCAGCGCATCAAAGAGGTGCTCGACCTGGCGGGCCTGACCCCCATGTTCAAGATATTTGAAAGTGAAATTGAAGCAGTGGGTAGTTTTTAAGGTTGAAGATTAGAGGTTGGAGATTCTATTTAACATTTCTCACATAACTTGGGAGAAATATCTCTAATCTCGCTATAAGGCCGCCATCACTCCCTTTGCGGCTGGGATGGCGGCTCTTTTTATGTTGGCATGGCATCTGAAAACGAATTAGTGGTTCCCGGTTATTTTGAAAACCTGACTGTTATCAGCGACTTCATTGTTCAAGCCGCCGCCGGCGCCGGCCTGGATGAGCGGGCCGTTTATGCCGTCCAAATGGCGGTAGACGAAGCCTGCACCAATATCATTCAGCATGCTTACGGCGGCGAAGGGCGTGGTTCAATCCGCCTGGTCTACCACGTTCAGCCAGATGGTTTTCAAGTGACTATTTACGACCAGGGTAAACCGTTTGACCCTGCCCAGGTTCCCCAATTCAACCCCACCCTTCCCCTGGACCAGCGCCCCAAAGGGGGGATGGGGCTATTCTTGATTCGCCGCTCCGTTGACCGGGTGGAGTTCAAATTTGGCACTCCCGACGGCAACCAACTGCTGCTGTTCAAACAACGCCCGGCCGCCCCATGACCCAAGTTCAAGCCCCTCTCAGCCCCGACCACCATGAACGCTGGCGTTTGCAGCAGTTGGCCCTCCTCAGCCAGGTGGCAACTCAACTGACCAGTATTTCCAATTTGGACGAAGTGCTGGTGCGGGTGGCCGGCCTGATTTATCAAACCTTTGAATTTTACAGCGTCTCCATCTTTACCCTGGAGCATGGGGTGCTGCTGCTCAAGGCTCAGGCCGGGCCGCCGCAGGGAGGCTTTTCGGTGCAAGATGCTTATAAGCCCAAAGAGCCGGTTCAAATGGCTTTGGATGAGGGCATTATTGGCTGGGTAGCCGCGCACGAGCAAGAATTGGTGGTGCGAGATGTGACCCAGGAGCCGCGCTTTTGGTACAGCCCGGAATTTCCCAACACCGTGGCCGAAGCCGCTCTGCCCCTCAAAGTAGAAGAGACCCTGTTGGGCGTGCTGGATGTCCAACTGGATTACCCGGAGGATTTTGACGACAGCGACCTGCTGGTGCTGCGCGCCCTGGCCGGCCAGGTAGCCATGGCCATTGAAGATACCCGTCTGTACGCCCAGGCCCATCGCCAGGCCGATTATCTGGCTACCATTGGCGCGGTCAGTTGGGCCGTTGCCTCAATTTTGGATGTTGACGACCTGCTCCAGCAGGTCAGCGAGCTGATCCGCCGCTACTTTGCTTACCCCTCGGTGCAGGTTTTTACGGTGCATTATGGCCGCCGCCTGATCATGTATCGGGCCGGCAGCGGGGTGCGGGCCGAGGCCCTCAAACAAAAGGACAATCATGCCTACTCCCTGGACGACCCCCAGGGCCTTATCCCCCTGGTAGCCCGGACCGGCGAGTCGCTCTGCGTTAATGATGTCACCCTGGAGCCGGTCTACCGCCCCGCCGAGATTATGCCGGCCGCCACCAAATCAGAATTGACCGTGCCGCTCATTTATAATGATGAAGTGCTGGGCGTGCTCGACGTGCAGAGCGACAAGGTGGGAGCCTTTGACGAGGATGACCAGGCCACTCTGGAAACGCTGGCTGCCAACATCGCCGTAGCTCTGCGCAACGCCAACCTCTACCACTCGGAACGGTGGCGGCGGCAGGTGGCCGACAGCCTGCGCCGCATCTCCGGCGTGCTCATCACCGATGTGGATTTAGCCACCATTTTTGACAGCATCTTGACCGAAATCAAGCTGAATTTGCCGGCCGACCTGCTGGCCATCTGGTTGATTGAGCATAAAAAATTGGAGCTGCAAACCATCCAGACGGACGACCTGCT
>CAZDMM010000908.1:0-3196 GCA_964505845.1 uncultured Caldilineaceae bacterium | reverse complement strand
CCTGGCCACGCCGGCCTATGTGGTTGGCATTAGCGACAAACGTTACGAGGGCAACCCGTTCATCGAAAAGCCGCCCACGGCCCTGGTTCCCGGCGCAAGCAAAAAGGGCATGCCCGCCCAAACCACCACTGCCGCCATCGCCGTGCTGCTTGATTTGGCGATTGAGTTGGGCCGCACCAACGGCCATGTGACCGCCGCTCAAGCTGACCATCTTTCCGCCGACCTGCGCGCCGTCCCGGCTCACATGCAAAGCGTCCTCGCCGCCAGCGAGTCGGTGGCGGCCCAGCTTGCGCCGGAGTTGCGCGGGGCGCGCTTTTACACCCTGGTCGGCGGCGGCCCCAGTTTTGGGGTGGCTCAAACCGGCAGCGCCCTGCTGGCCGAAGGGCCGCAGGAGGTCGGCCTGCCGCTGGCGGTCGAAGAGTTCCATCATGCCCTGCGCTTTGCCACCATCGTTCCCGGCGAACCGGCCATTTTGATTGCACCCACCGGACAGGTGAGCCGCCGCAACCTTGACACGGCCCGCTCGCTTCACAACTGGGGGGCGCGGCTCATCGCTATTGTGGATGAGCAGGATGAGGCCATCCGGCCGCTGGCCCACACGGCCTTTGTGACGCCCTTTGTGCCGGAGCCAATAAGTCCCTTGTTGACCCTGTTGCCGCTGCACCAATTAAGCCTGCAATTGGGGCTGCAAAAAGTGGCGGTGGGCTTTCAGCGGGCGATAACGGTTCCGTAGCTTGCTTAAGAAGATGTTGCGCTAAATACCGAAAACGTGTTGCATGCTGCGTGGTGCGTATTGCGTAAAACGGAACACGCACCACGAACTACGCACCACGTAAATTTTTAAACGAGAATTCTTCTGGAGGCTGTCATCAAATATCTAGCCTTAGGCGGCATCATTCTCGATGACATCATTTTCCCCGATGGCCGCTCCGCCATGAGCCAACTCGGCGGTGGGGGAATGTATGCGGCGGCAGGGATGCGGCTGTGGTCGGAGGAGGTCGGGCTGCTGGCCCGCGTCGGCCCTGATTTTGATTTTGGCCTCCTGGCCGGGCTGCGATTGGATGAAAGCGCCATCCAGGCAACGGAGCGTCCCACCCCGCGCGCCTGGCAGTTGTACGAGGAAAGCGGCCTGCGCACCCAGATTCCGCGCATCCCACCGGCGGATTGGCAGGCCCAGTTGACCGCCACCCCGCAGAGTCTGCCGCCGCTGCCGGGCCTGAGGGCCGTCCACCTGGCCGGGCGAGGCAATCCGGTGGAGCGAGACATGGCCGCGCACCTGTCACACCTGGGGGTGATGGTCAGCCTGGAGCCGATTGTCGAGGATGGCATCGAAGAACATCACCGCCAGGTTATTTTTGAAACGCTGGCCTTTGTAGACATCTTCTCACCCGGCCTCAAGGAGATTGACATCCTGCTGGGCGAGTCGGCCCTGGCCCCGGCCTTGAAACGCTTGGCCGATTTGGGGCCACGCCTGATTACTTTGCGGCAGGGCGCGGCCGGGTCGCTGGTGTATGAGCGAGACACGGGCCGCGCCTGGCAGGTTCCGGCGGCCCCGGCCACCATTGTGGATGTGACCGGCGCGGGCAACGCTTATGCCGGCGGTTTCCTGGTCGGCTGGGGCGAGCACGGCCAGATCGAGCTGGCGGCGGCCCAGGCAGCGGTCAGCGCCGCCCTCACCCTGGAGCAAATCGGCCCGCCGGTCATCACTCCGGCTTGCCTGACCGAAGCCCGGCAGCGGCGAGAGGCGTGTTTGGCCCACATTCGGGAGGTGACACTGTAGATTTAATTATCCAGGGAACTAAGGGAACGGAAGGAACTCATTTCCTTATGAGTTTTGACAACCAGATTCGGTAATGCGCCATCAATGAACAAGTCCCCTCCCCCTGGTAGGGGGAGGGCGCTTTGCGTGCCGAAGGCAAGGGAGGGGGTCGAGTTTTGGCCGGAAAGTGAGGTCGGTTTTAATCCTAACCTCCTCATACGACCTGATTTCTACCCTCCCCCACCCCTTCCGGGTGTCCTGGGGATAACCCCTCCCTGCTAGGGAGGGGAACTCTACCCACAATATTACCGATTTTGAATTTCAAATCTTATTAGTTCCTTCAATTCCCTCAGTTCCCTTAATCATTGGAATGGATTAATGAACCCTCAACGCACCATTGATATTCTGGCCGTGGGCGGGATTGACGTAGACCTGGTGCTGACCGTCCCGCACCTGCCCACTTACGACGAAAAAGTGATGGGCCAACTGGTCGGCCATTTGCCGGGCGGGCCGGCGGCCAATTTTGCCTGCGCCGCCAGCCGGCTGGGGCTGCGGGTGGCTTCGCTGGCCCAGGTGGGCGACGACGAAGCGGGCCGGCTCATCATTGAAGATTTCAAACGCTACGGGGTAGACACCTCCTTTATCACGGTGCGGCCTCAGTCAGATTCGCCCTTTACCGTGATTTTGATTGACCCCACCGGCGAAAAGGCCATCGTGGTTGTGCCCACCTTTCGGGCCGAGTATGCGCCGGAATTATTAGCCCAGGCGCTGCCGCAGTCGCGTATCCTGATCACAATGCCTCAAGACCACGAAACGTTTATACACCTAAGCCAATTGGCCCACCAATACGGGGTTGAGGTGATGATTGACGTGGAAGCGACGGTGGGGGCGCAGCGCGCCCAGTTGGAGCGCATGCTGACCCATACCGATATTGCCAACTTCAACCAGGAAGGCTTTGTGGCCGCTACGGGACACCAGCCTTCGCTTGAAGCCGCCCGCGAATTGTTGGATCACGGTCCTCACACCGTCATCGTCACCCGCGGCGCGGGCGGAGCTATGGTCGTCACCCGCACGGAGGCCGCCGAGCATCCCGGTTTCAAGGTAAAGGTGGTAGATACCACCGGCGCGGGCGACACCTTCAACGCCGCCTTTCTGGCTGCCACCCTACGCGGCGAGCCGCTGGCCGAGCGGCTGCGTTTTGCCAACGCTACGGCGGCGTTATCGGTCACCGGACTGGGGCCGCGCGGTTTCTTGCCCACGCGGGTCGAGGTTGAGGCGTTTTTGGCCTCAGTTGAAAGTTAATTCAGTTGCTCCGCTAAATTACCGCCGAGTACGCTGAGATGGCAGAGTTTTTCTTTATTAAAATCTTTGCGCCCTTCGCGCCCTCAGCGGTAAAAATGGGTACTTGAGCAGGACAGTTCGTGTGAGTAATATTTT
>CAZDMM010000907.1:0-3199 GCA_964505845.1 uncultured Caldilineaceae bacterium | reverse complement strand
CCGCTACGGGGACAGAGCCAATCTCCAATCTCCAATGACCGAGCGGTGCAGCGAGCCGTTGAGGTGGAGGCGCCGCTGCGGGGACAGAGCCAATCTCCAATTACTAATTACCCATCTACACAGCAAGCTGCAGAGTCAGCTATGCCCTTGCCAGAACCCCGGAGGGCCGAACCGGGGCGGCCGGAGGGTGGAAAAAGGCTGGTGCAGTTGTGGCCGGATGACCTTGCTCCGGGCAGCGAGCCGCCGGAGGGGGGTGGTTTAGCGGCCGATCTCTGGGCGCGAGCAGCCAGCAGTTCCGGATTGCCCCTGGTTGAGGCCGGAGGGATGATCCAGAATCGGCTGGGGAGTAGCCAAACACAGCCGCCGATGCCGGTTTTGCCCCAGGCGCGCGGCCAGGCCGTCCAGCTTGAGAGTGATGAGACCTTTGGAGCGCGGCTGCTTCGGCCCGTTGCCCGTATGGCCGAACCGCCGGCCTTACCGCTGGCAGCACCGGTCAGGATTGAGGCCAGGAGGGAGAGCGTCAGGATTGAAACCAAAGGGGAGAGTTTGACCACGCCGCTCAATATGCCGGTCAGTGCGCCGGCCCCGGCCAATTTGGTGCAGCGCCAGCCGGTTGAGCCGCACACCGAGCGCGCCCCTGCCGCCGGTACTCTAGCCGGCGAGGGTGTGATTCAGCGGGCGGATGCGGCTTCTACGGGCGACTCGTCCGAATCGGAAACTATGGCCGGGGCAGAGCTGGATAAACTGGCCCGCGAAATTTTTCCGTTGATTAAGCGCATGCTGGCCGTTGAAAGGGAGCGGCGGCCTATCCGCTAATGAGGGGTTCAACAAGAAAGGTAAATGAGGTATGGCCGAAAGACCAACTCCGGCAAAAGCCCAGTTTGTGAATCTGGCTAATGAGAGCAAAAAAGTTGTCTGTCATTTTAACCCGGAGAACATTACCATCAATAAACAGGTGGTGTGGAAACGCCGCTCCAATATCGGCGATGACGCCTCCCCACCCATTTTTGCCGGGGGAGAGCCGCTGACCTTAAACCTGCAAGATTTGCTGTTTGACACCACCGATACCGGTACCGACGTGCGCAATGCGTATAAAATGCTAACCGAGTTGGCCCTGATTAATGCCAGCCAAAAGGATGCCAAGACCGGCCAGGGGGAACCGCCGTCGTGCCGTTTTCAATGGGGCAGTTTTTTGTCCTTCAAGGCGGTGATTGAGTCGGTTAGCCAGACCTTTACCCTGTTTAAGCCGGACGGCACCCCGCTGAGGGCCAAAGTGAGCGTAACGGTGCGGGAGGTACCAGACCCACCCGCGCCGCAAAATCCCACCTCACGCAGCGAGGCCCGCAAAATTTGGGTGGTTCAGGAAGGCCAACGGCTGGATTGGATTGCCTACCAGGAGTATGGCGACTCGAGCCAGTGGCGCTACATTGCCGAAACCAACCACCTGGATAATCCCATGGAGTTGCACGCCGGCCAGGTTTTGAAGTTGGTCCCATTGCCCTAATGGAAACCCTACGAAGCCGTCTAAAAAGTCGGATAATGAAGGAGTATTTTTTGTGCCGCAGTCGCAACAATTTTTATCCAAATTCTATATCAAAATTGATGGGCAGGATGTGCCCCAGCCGTTTATTGATGATGTGCTGGAAGTGACGGTGGATCAAAGCCTGTACCTGCCGGCGATGTTCACCATTGAGCTGCACGACCCGCATTTGAAATGGGTGGACAACAGCCTATTGGACCTGGGTAAAAGCGTCGAGATTTCGGCCTCGCTGGCCGGCGATTGGGGCGGCGGTCAGGGCACACTCATCAGCGGCGAGATTACGGCCCTGGAGCCGAGTTTTTCCGGCCAGGGTGAAACCCGCACCCTGGTGCGAGGTTACACCAAAGCCCACCGGCTGCATCGCGGCAAAAAAACGCGCACCTTCCTTAAACAAACCGACAGCGCCATTGCGCAGACCATTGCCGGCGAGGTCGGTCTGTCGCCCCAGGTTGACAGCACTTCGATTACCTATGATTATGTAATCCAATATAACCAGACGAACATGGAGTTTTTGCAGGCCCGCGCTGCCCGGATTGGCTACCAGGTGATGACGGCGGACGGCAAGTTATACTTTAAGCAGGGGGAAGCCAACCTGGGCGATGGGCCAACCCTCAAACTGGGCGAAACCTTGATGGCCTTTCGGCCTCAATTGGCGGCCACTCACCAGGCCGATAAAGTGACCGTGCGCGGCTGGGACAGCAAGCTCAAACAGCCGATTACGGCTCAGGCCACGCCCAACACCGCTTTGAATCAGGGCGGCCTGAACAAAACCGGCGGCGCGGCGGCCCAAAGCGCCTTTGGGGCAGCCGAGTTTGTGGTGGTCAACCGTCCTCTGTTCACCCAGAGCGAGGCGACGGCCCTGGCCAAAGGTTTTATGAATGACCTGAGTGGGGAATTTATTCAGGCGGAAGGAGTGTGTGTGGGGCATCCACAGGTCAAACCGGGCTATAAAGTGACCCTTAGTGGGGTGGGAACTCGATTCAGTGGTAAATATTTTGTCACCGAGGCCACACACATTTACAATGCAGCCGGGTACGAAACCCGCTTCAGTATCAGCGGGCGGCAGCCCAATACGGTCAATCACCTGTTAGAAACCCGGCACGGCCTTGAAACCAGCCTGGGGCTGGTGCAGGGGGTGGCCATAGGGGTGGTGACCAACCTCAACGACCCCGACAACCTGGGGCGAGTCAAGGTGAAGTATCCCTGGCTGGGCGATAATATTGAAAGCGACTGGCTCAAGATAGCCGCGCCCGGCGCGGGGGCAACGCGGGGAATCTATTACCTGCCTGAGGTGAACGACGAAGTTTTGATTGCCTTTGAGCATGGCGATGTGCATCGCCCTTACCTCATCGGTGGGCTGTGGAACAACAGCGACAAGCCGCCCAAGCAGAACAGCGAGGCTACCGCCCAGGGCAAGGTCAATCAGCGTATTATCCAATCTCGTAGCGGCCATATCGTGATTCTGGACGACACCCAGGCCAAAGAGCAGGTGCAGGTTAAAACCAAGGCCGGCCATCTGGTTATTTTGGATGATGCTTCGGGCCAGGAAAAAATTACCATCCGCGACAAAACCAATCAAAATGAGTTTGTGATCGACTCAGTCGCTAACAATATCAGCCTTAAGTGTGGCAACAAGTTTTCTATTGACTGCATGACGTT
>CAZDMM010000906.1:0-3212 GCA_964505845.1 uncultured Caldilineaceae bacterium | reverse complement strand
TATTGTTGTGCCCAGAGAGGACAATGTTGCCACCCTGGCCGGGCAACTTCGAGTTCGTATGCCAGCCAGCGGCATAATCTGCTACTTCCCAGACATTGGTGGACACGCTGTTTTGTATTACTTGTCTCCAGCCTACTTCAATAACCTTCGCGTCCAGATTGATGCTTTCAGCCACGATCCGGGTCGGCGGGGAAACAGTCGGAGTTGCTCCGTCGGAGGTGGCTGTGGCCTCGGCCGGGCTTTCTACTTCAACCAGCGGCAGGGGGTTGTCGGCCAGGGAAGGCGCTATAGTGTCTCTCGCTTGTGATCCTGGCGCTTGAGCAGCGACTGCCCTTGGCGTAAGCGTAGGCTTCGGGGTAGGGGTATTTGCCGGTGTGAAGGCATCGCTAACCTGGGGTGACGCAGTAGCGGCATTGGCTTGAGTGAGGCGAGGTTGAGATGCAGACGCCCTGGCCGGCTCGGTGATGGAGACTTCTATGAGGCGAGGTGGAGGCTTGCTGGTCTCAAGTTGATATTGGTAAAACATCCAGCCTCCCCAGCCCAACAGCGTTAAACCGCTAATGATGAGCGTGAGGCTGACCATCTGCCGGATTTTAGCCTGAACCGAGGCTAGCGGGTGTAACTCCGGTGGTGTTGGAAATTGGGTTGACAAATTTTCACTCATGATATTGCCTGACTCCGGGTTGAAGGGTATGCTGCGCGAAATTTCCCCTAAGCGAAGCAGACCATATAGATTGGAGTAGGAAGTTCATCATTTACTAGCCGGGCTGATCCCCTTTCGAATTAGCTCGGTTTCCACCGGTGGCCCGACCCCATCGAGCCAGCGGTACTGCGGCAAGTAATCTTCGGCGACCAGCGGTGAGGCGTATTCATACGGTCCCCGATACACCGCGGGGATGGTTTCAAAATTACCGTGGGGCGGCGGTGAGGGCGCAGCCCATTCCAGCGTGTTCGCCTGCCAGGGGTTCTCAGTTGCCTTTGGGCCCCGGACGAGCGACCAAACGAAGTTGTAGGCCAGGAACAGTTGCGCCGCGCCGAGGACGTAGGCGCTGATGGTCATAAACTGGTTCAGACCTTGGAGCGGCGCGAAGAGTACATACTCATACGGATCGGCGATACGCCGGGGCATACCATAAGCCCCAAGGATGAACATGGGGAAGAAAACCAAGTTAAAGGAAATGAAGGTGAGGACGAAATGCCACTTGCCCAGCCGGTCATCCATTATCCGTCCAAACATCTTGGGGAACCAATACTGGATAGCCGCAAAGACGCCGAACAGGCTGCCACCAAAGAGCACATAATGGATATGGCCGACGATCCAGTAGGTATCCTGAATAAACATGTCCACCGGCGTTGCTGCGGCGAAGATGCCGCTCAAGCCGCCGACGACGAAGGTGGAGACAAAGGCCAACGCGTTGAGCATCGGCGCGGTCAGGTGCAGGTCGCCACGCCAGATTGTTCCCAGCCAGTTAAAGGTTTTGATGGCTGAAGGCAGGGCAATCATCATAGTCGAGGTCATGAAGGCAATGCCCAGAGTGGGGTTCATGCCGCTGATGAACATGTGATGTCCCCAGACGATAAAGCCTAGCCCGGCAATCGCCATGATCGAGTAAACCATCGGCCGATAGCCAAAGAGGGGTTTACGGGCAAAGCAAGAGATGATGTCCGAGGCCATGCCCATCGCCGGCAAAATCATGATGTAGACCGCCGGGTGAGAGTAGAACCAGAAAACGTGCTGCCACAGGATCGGGTGTCCGCCCCCGCTAGGGAGAAAGAAATGGGTGCCGACGGTCCGATCCAGTAAAAGCATAATCAGAGCGGAAGCCAGAACCGGGGTGGCCAGCATCACCAAAATGGCGGTGATGAACAGGGCCCAGATAGTCATGGGCAAGCGAAACATGGTCATCCCTTTGGCCCGCAGCATCACAATCGTGGTGATATAGTTGATGGCTCCCATAATGGAGGATGTGCCGACGAGGATCAGACTGACAAGCCACAGGTTTTGGCCCGTCCCGGAGCCTGGTACCATATCCGGCAGCGCGCTGAGGGGGGCATAGGAAGTCCAGCCAGCCGCCGGCGGCCCGCCTTCCACAAAGAAGGCTGCCAGGAGTACCAGGAAGGCCGGCACCATGACCCAGTACGACATCATATTCAGCACCGGGAAAGCCATGTCCCGCGCCCCGATCATCAGCGGGATCAGGAAGTTGCCAAAGGCCCCCGACAGCACCGGGATGATGAAGAAGAAGATCATGATCGTCCCGTGCATAGTCAGCAGCGCCAGATATTTTTCAGGCAGCAGGACGCCGCCACCGTCAGCGTAGAGTAGTTGGCTGATCACTGGAATCTCCTCCCAGGGCCAGGCCAATTGGGTGCGAATCAGCAGCGCCAGCAGGCCACCGAGGGTGAAGAAGAACAGGGAGGTAAAGAGAAACTGGATGCCGATAACTTTGTGGTCCGTCGAGAAAATATATTTTCGCCTGAAGCTCAACGGCGGGTGCGCGTGCGCATCATGATCTGACCCACCATCGTGGGATGTTATCGCTATGTCTGTACTCATAAATTCCTCCATTCCCCTCACTATCGCGTGGGAGATCAACTCAGAGCGTTCCGCTGAGGTCCCAGAGCCGAAGGCCCCCTGTGGGCAAGTTCCCTGTTCAGAGTAGAAGAACTCCTCAAAACTCTGGGGCTATCTAGCTTTCAAGAAGTTAAGTTGACGCAAGCTACAAACGGTAGTGATTATCTTACATATTATAAGATTTAGAGCGCCGTTGTCAAGACGGTTTTAATTGAGGCGCTATGCCTACTTTCACCAAACCCAAAAGCCTTGTTTGGTTCTGGTTAATGGGTCTACTACTCATACCTCCAACCCATTAACCACAATATATATACATAATCTTCACTCATTCCCCCAAATATAGTGTACTTTAGATTATTTGCGTTCCCCATGATTATTATGTATACTGCTTATGTAATCAAACTTGATTTACCAGCCAGGGCACAGTCCAATGATAGGTTTAGCGAAACCCAAAGAAAACGGTTTCCCGCTTCCTCGCTTCTTCGCTTCTCATTGTACCCTTGTGGTATCGCCCCTTCGCCTCCCTACTTTGGTCATTCTCTCCTTGCTGCTTGTGCTTGGCTTTGCCACTGGCCCAGTTCAACCCACCTACGCCAACCGTGCCTTGCCCACCGATCTCTCCTACAACACTGAAACC
>CAZDMM010000905.1:0-3213 GCA_964505845.1 uncultured Caldilineaceae bacterium | reverse complement strand
ACCGCTACACCGGCAGCCCCCTGGTTAACTCGGTGGAGCGGCTCAATGAGGTACTGGCAGCACCGGGACGAGTTTGGTTTGTCGTGGATGCTTTACGGCTGTACGGGCGTTTTGAGCCGTGGTTTACCCAGCAAATCCTGGCCCAGATGGATCTGGCCGAGCGCACCGGCAACACCTACGTTTTTCTCGGCCGGCCCTACCCCGTGCCCGTACCCGCCGAACCGGCCGCTCGGTTGGAAGCCAACTTTGGCAACGTTATCCGGTTGGAAGGTTACAGTTTTGACCTCCAGCGCCTCGCTCCCGATGGCACACTGGCGGTGGCCCTGTACTGGCGACCCCTGGGCACGCCCTCGCGTCCCTTCAAGCTGTTTGTGCAGGTACGCGACCGGCAGGGCCAGATGATCACCCAGGCGGATCATTTTTTGTTGGAAGATTTGTTGACTCTGGAAGCCTGGAAAACGTGGCAGCAGCAAGGCGAGTGGCTGCGTGATACCGCCGACCTGCGCCTGCCCCAGCCCCTCCCCGCCGAGGCCGGGCCGTATCAGGTGTATGTCGGCTTTTATGACCCCGCCACCCTCCAACGCCTCCCCCTCCTCAACGATGTTAGCGGCGAAAACGCGGCGATCATTGAGCTGAAATAGGCGTGTTCACAATCCTGCGGTATGCCACTGAAGATGAAAGTGAAGCGAGGAAACGAGGAGGCAAAGAGTCTTTCACCTCACACCCCTTCCACCCCTTCCGGGTGTCCTGAGGATCGCCTCACGCCTCTTTGCTGCCAGGTTGACAATTGGTAACTTTTTTGTTACCATATTGCCGGCTTATCGTAACCTGAGCGTTACCAAAGTAGCCAATCTCCAAGTATCAGTATATCCAATTTTTGAAGCGGAGCAGGCTCCCACGCCTGCTAGTAAATTTGGATCTACTGAGTACCAATCTCTTTTTTAAGGAGGGACTGTTGATGAAAGAATACCAGGCCACCACTACCATTCAAGCCTCGCCGGAGACGATTTGGGCCATTTTGACCCACGCGCCCGCTTACCCGGAGTGGGATCCGGGCGTAGACCGGATTGAGGGCCGCATCGCGCCCGGCGAAAAAATTACGGCCTATACCAAGCTCAGCCCGGGGCGAGCTTTCCCGGTCAAAGTGACCGAGTTTGTGCCCGGCCAAAAGATGGTTTGGAGCGGCGGCATGCCGTTGGGCCTGTTCAAAGGGGAGCGTACCTTTACCTTATCCCCCCGGAGCAATGGCATGACCGAGTTCAGCGTGCGCGAAGTTTTTAGCGGGCCGCTGCTGCCGCTCATTGGCCGCTCGCTGCCCAATTTGAACGCCGCCTTTGAGCAGTTTGCTGCCGGTCTCAAAAAACGGGCCGAAAAGGGCGGGTGAGCGGCTGTGCTGGTTGATAGCCCCTCCGCCGGGCGCGTCCTCGATGCCCTGGGCAGCCAGACTCGCCGCGACATCCTGGCCCTGCTGCACGCCAGCCCGCTGACGGTCGGCGCAATCGCCGCCCGCCTGCCGATCAGCCGGCCGGCCGTCTCCAAGCATTTGCGGATTTTGCAGGAGGCCGGCTTGGTGGCTTATCACCAAAGCGGGGCGCGCAACATCTTTGCCTTGCAGCCGGCCGGTTTCCGGGAGGCCCGGCTCTATGTGGAACTGTTTTGGGATGAGGCCCTGGCTAACTTTCAGCAGGTGGCGGAAGAAAATAACGCGGAGTCGTCATGAACCCACGATCTTCGGAACAGGTCGTCACGAAAACAATGGTGGTTGAGCGGGAGGCGGCGGGAGCTTTTAGGGTGTGGACGGAGGAGATTCGGCGCTGGTGGCCGCCCGGTCACTCTCTCAGCGGCGACCCGCACACCCAGGTTTTTATGGAGGGGCAGGTGGGCGGGCGCTTTTTTGAGCGAACCTCCAGCGGGGTGGAGCTTGAGTGGGGCCGGGTGCAGGTGTGGGAGCCGCCCCAGCGTCTGGTATTTACCTGGTACCTGGGCAGCACTCCGCAACTGCCCACCCGCGTCGAGGTAAACTTTATCCCTCTGGGCGAGCGCACCACCCGGGTGGAGTTGACCCATCGCGGCCCGGAGTGGGTGGGGGAGCTGTGGTGGAGCCGCAAAGAACGCTTCAACACCGCCTGGGACAGCGTGTTGGCCGGTTGGGTAGCTTTTTTGAGCTAACGCCTGAAATCACGCGATTGCGAGCAGGCGATGGTCGCCACAATTATCATTTCTTTGCCAGCGCGTAACCTTCACAAAAGCGGGCGGTAGCAATTCGCGTGCATTGATTTGTTGGATGGCTTTTTTATTACCAGATTAATCAAGAGGTGACAACAGCAGTGAACGGCACACTTCAAAGAGCTTCTGAGAGCGATGTCCGTTTCGCCAACTGATATGGACTGCGTTCGCTTTAGAATTGCCCCTATGGCTTCCGACTCCACGCCCCTATGATGGCGGGTAGAACGATCACCGCATTGTTCTCCACCACCTCTTTGCGGATTTTTTCGGCAAGGTCAGATGTGCCAATCTCAGCCGGCAGGGCAATCCCGCGTTGTTGCATCAGTGGCTTAAGCATCTCGATCGTCTCTGCCAGATGTTGATACCCGGTCCAGTTGTTACCCGTACCAATGGGTGCGTCAAACGTGAATTGCGGGGTGGTCAAGCCAACACGCTGATAGAGATGTTGCATCTTAAGCCCCATATGATAGTCGGGGCCATCTTGAACCATCGTATCTTTCAACCAAGCGTTCACCTGATCAAACAGCGGCAGAGGAGCCGATGCCATCGCGCCGAAAGTGAAATCATTATCTTGAAAGGCGACAACTCCGCCGGGGCGCAAATGGCTCACCACACGTTCGAGAACCGCGAGGGGATCGGGGAGCCACATTAGAACAAAGCGCCCTACCACCGCGTCGAAATCTTGCTCCAATTCGACCGACTCAATCGCGCCCGCCAGGTATTCAACGTTCCGCCAACCGGCGGCTGATATTCGCGATCGAGCCGTCCCAACGGCAGTCGGTTTTAGTTCGACCCCGACGACACGGCCGCTCGGCCCAACCAAGTCAGCCAGCACCAGCGAAACATCGCCAGTGCCGCTACCTAATTCGAGTACCCTCATCCCGCTGCTGATACCTGCCGCTTGAAAAAAGGCGCGAGTGGACGGATTATAGAGTTGCGCTTGGGTTATCAGCCGACGACTCTGTGAATCGGTCTCACCAATAGGGT
>CAZDMM010000904.1:0-3229 GCA_964505845.1 uncultured Caldilineaceae bacterium | reverse complement strand
ATATCGGGATGGGGGTGTTTGGGTATCATATGAGCCATAATCAATCCTCTCAGTATAGAGCATTACCGTGTTAAAACACGAAATTAAGCTGGAACACCCGCAGCTTGTAGGACTTGTTTAAGAAAATCTCGGGCCAGCCCGCGCTGAAGTTGATCGTGATAAGGCTGGTTGCGGAAATTGCGTAGACATTTATAGCAACTGGTTTCCTCACCGCATTCGTCGCAGTCAGCTACCTTCCGGTGACCAGTCTGGAAAGTGGAAACTAGCTCTGCTGCAATGCGCTGAACGTGGCCAGCGCCACCAGGGACATTATCAAACAAAAAGAGCGAGGGAATTGGATTTTCTTTCCGCCGATGGAGTGTGCCATCCAGGTCGTCGCGGCGGATTCCTAAAGCCTCGCTGGCTCCCTCTAGCAGGGCAAATAGAACGGACCACCACAGGTTATAATCCTGAGCATAATTTAGGTCATAAGCCATGTGGCCTCGAAATTGCAATTCTAGCACATCGGTAATGAACTGATGACCCAGGTGGTAATTGTGGGTTGTCCCGCGACATGGCCGGCCTGTGCGTGGATTGGTATGAGGTTTGGGTTTGCTACTACGCTGACGAACAGCCCGTTCTTCAGGGGCTGGCTCGGCTGCCCCGCAAGCATTGCAGATAATAAAACCACGTCCAGCCTGTCCACCATTAACCAGGGCTAACATGCCATAGCGCGAGTACCGGTGCCAGACTTGCACTAACGCGCTGGATAGGTCATCGAAAGGCTCCCAGGTAGGTTCTACTCCGGTTTGGACATCTTTTTGAGGAGAAGTGTAATCGGCGAAATAGACTCGTGAGGAGTAAAGCCGCAACGGTCGTGTCTCACCCGATTTGCGCGGCTCTTCATGAGCTGCGATAAAGCCAAATTCAGGGATAATATAAGTGCCATACGTTTTAGGCCAGCCATAGACATTGCTGCCACAAATTTCACAAATGGCCGGAATGGATTGTAGGGAACGATAGAAGTGACTACAGCCAGGACATACAGCATACTGATAAGCTGGCCAGTCGCGTCCGGAGCGCTTATAAATACCGCCGCTCACCCAATGACCTCACCGCCGGGAGCGTACTCGGCAATAGCCACCCTTAGGTCGCGCTGAAGCTCAACCTGTTGAGCTTCAGGAATTTGCAGGAAATTGGTACGCAGCTCGACCACATCGGTGGGAAAGCCATATTTAGGTAGAACGTTGCGCGATCCTAGAAAACCTAGCAAGTCACGCTCCCGAACAGTACGGCCAACTTGTTGAAAATGTTGAGCCAGTTTGTAATTTCGCTCCTGGATAGCTTCATCTTCCAATTCACGCAACAACCTCAGGTCTTCGGTAACTTCGCCAGTAGCTACATCCAGAATGGGCAAGGATTCGTCCGGAGCCAAATCACCTGTCTGCCACAAACGTCCCAGCCAGGTCCATTCGGTCAAACCCAATTCTGACTGCAACGAGGTTGGGACGATGCGTTGAAGGGCTGCTAATACCTCGGCCGGGCGATTTTCAGTATATTGGCGCAATTGCTCCGGGCCGGTCATTTGGCCAGTTGGGGCATCAAAGAACTGACCAACGTTACCAAAAAAGCGTTTCTCCTTTTCAAAGGTATGACGGAAAAAGGCAGCGAAAAGAACCGAATGTACGTGGCGGCGGACAATCTTTTCATTGGCTACGACTACTACTGGGGGGCGAATCTTACCAGCCACAATCTCTTGCGGTTTAGCATAGTGGGTCAAATCGTGGGAGCGACGCTGGGCGTAGGTTAGAGCAAAAGCTGCCGATTCGGTTCGCCGTCCGGCCCGGCCAGCTCGCTGCACATAGTTCGCGGTGGTGGGGGGGACGTTGCGCATCAAGACGGCTTGTAGTTCACCCACATCAACACCCAATTCAAATGTAGTGGAACAACTAAGCGCATTCAACTCGCCACGTACAAATTGTTCCTGGATTTTAGAGGCCGTTTCACTAGTCCATTGCGCCGTATGCTCCTGGGCGCTAAAGGGAATTGGCAGCATATGTTGATACAGGTGGCGATAGTGATTTTCGACTAGGCCCAGCGCATTCACATTCAATGGCTCCAACCGTCCCTGACAGCGATAAGAAGGGCAGACGCCTCGTAGGTTAATATAGGAAATGTTCCGGCAACGGCTACAGCGATAGACATTTATCCCTGTCTCCTGGACCGGCACGATTTCCCAGAACCGGTAGTTCAGACGATAAACCACGCCAGTGCCACGTAGATTTTCGGTTGGTAAGTGATCACGCCAAACGGCGTCTGATGGGCTTAGGTGACGTCTCCAGATCTCACGTAAAGTCTCGTCAGCCACCCGCCTCTGCTCTGCCTCCGGCAGGTCAGTCGAGCGGGGCAGGAGTTTGAGCAAGATGTCCACGCGGCGATTACTGCCACGGGAGGGTAGCCAACTATATAGACCCTTTTTTGCTTCGGCAGCGCTCTCGCGAATGTAATAGGCCCGGTTGCGAGGCGCAAAGGCTTCATCAGTTGGCTCAACGCCATCAGGATAAATCACTGCGCCCTGGTGGCGTAGGGTATCAATCAGCAACGACAGCAGTTGCCAGGCTTCCTCCTCTGACAGATTCCAGGGGGCTTCTAAAAGTGGTTGGGGTGGAGTCCATCTGTATGGGGGAACAAGACGAAAGTGAATAAAGCCTAATCCTTCCAGGCCAATGCGGCGGTTCGGACTGATCAATTCCTGCATGAGCCAGGTATTCATCAATCGCCGCCGCTCGTCGTGGCTTTGCTGTTGGGTAAACTGACCGACGGCTTCGGTCTGACGCTGCAACCGTCCAGCCACATCTTGCAACCGCAGTTGACCGGTTCGAGCATCCGGGTCCTCGATTAGCGTTTTAAGGAGTAAACGACGGCGGAAGATCTGGTTGTAGGTTCGTTCCATATAAGGAGCAAAAAAAGCAGCATCCTGCCGACTGTCGGCGAAAGTGAGTAACTTACGCCCCTGACCGGGCAATTCCGCCATCTTTTCATCGCGATCTGGAGGTAAATTTTGGTACAGAGCCGTAGCCAGCACGCTGACCGGGGCATCTTGACCGGTCAGAAAGCGGTAAACAATACCGGTATTACTACGGGAGCCACAGGCAACACAACGAGTCAACTCGGGTTTGCTCTGTAGATCAACCCGATAAATGACCAACCATTGATCCGCCGGACAGCGGCAACCAGGGTTGACCGAAGC
>CAZDMM010000903.1:0-3231 GCA_964505845.1 uncultured Caldilineaceae bacterium | reverse complement strand
TGCGCCAAAAGCGGCGGCCGTTCAAAACCTTGCTGATCTGGTAGCCATCGCCAAAAAAGCGCAGTTGCCCGCCGATAACCACTTTTTCGGGGGCATCCAGGCCATCAAAGCAGGCGGTGGTGGGACAGGTGAGCACGCACTGGCCGACCCGCTCTAACAGGCGCTTGCCCATGTCATCGGCCTTGACGGTGAAAAAGAGCACGCTGACGCCGGGGCGGCCGTCGAGCGTTTCGGCGGGCGAAAGTTCGGCCTCGATGCCGGCCTCGCATTTGCAGCCGATAATCGAGGTGGCGAAGCCGGTCATGGATTGGGCGGCATGCATCGCCCACTGGGGCGTCTCGGCGGTGATGATGATCCGCGAGGCCCACATTTTGAAGGCTTCGGCAAAAGTGTCAATGATTTCGGTGTTTTTGATGTGCATAGAAATGCTCCTGTGATTCGTATTGCGTGCTGCGTGTTCCGTTATTTTACGCACCAGAGCCGAAGGCCCCCTGGTGGCGCAACACACCTGCATCCAAATTTGGAATGCCCCTATTGACTCGCCGTTGGCACTACCTGATGCTGGTGCAAATAGGTTTCGCTGACCGGGTAGTTGTCAAACTGGATGGTATAGTAATCCTCAAAGAAGGGCCGGATGGTCTGCTCGATCTTGGGGTCGTAGGCCGGGGCGACGTGCAGGACGCGCCCTTCGTGGTCGGCCCGGAACTCGCCGTCCTCGATGATCATGTGGCCGTCTTTGAAGACGTAGCGGGGGGTGCTGAACATCTCCTCTTTGTCGTCGCACTCCATGTAGATGGTAATGTCGGCGTCCGCGCCGACCCCCAGGTGGCCCTTGTTGGCCAGGCCCAGCAGCTTGGCCGGCCCGGCCCGGGTGATGATGGCAATCTCGCTCAGGCTGTATTCGCGGTCCAGGCCGTCGGGCAGCACGGTCTGCTCCATCGCCTTCTGGTTGACCGAGCGCACCTGCTCCAGGCGGAACTGCCTGTCCATCAGCAGGCGGATGAGCTTGGGATAGCTCATAAAAGAGCCGCCGTTGGGGTGGTCGGTGGAGAGGATGAGCCGCCAGGGGTCTTTGACCAGCAGGAACAGCTCCAGCCCGATGCCCCACTGCAAGGCGTGGACGTAGTTCTTGTCGCTATACGCAAAAGGCACGATCCCACAGCCGCTTTCGTGCTCGGTGTCGGCGTTGACCCACTTGTTGCCGCTGACCCGGCGCAGCATCCAGCCGAGCGGGGCGTCGGCGGTCATGCCGGTGGCTTTGCCAAACATCACCTGGCCCACGTCAGCGCTGATTTCGGGGTGAGTATTGATAAATTCGGCCAGCTCCGCCGCTTTGGAGGTCGGCCTGCCGCCAAATTCACCACCGTAGGAGTGGAATTGGATGTGGGTCAGGTGGGCGCGCCGGCCGTCGGCAACCCGCATGGTTTCCAGGGTGGTTTGGTAGTTGCCGGCGATGCCCAGGTTGTTGCAGTGGATGTGGGCCGGGTGGGGCAGGCCCAGGTCGTTGGCCACGTCAATCAGGGCTTTGATGACCTGGCGGGGGTTGAAACCAAAGGCGTCAATCTCGTCATTGAGGTTGGTGATGTTGGCGTTGCGCTGGCCTTTCCAGGGTTCGTCGCCGCCAGGGTTGACCAGCTTGATGGTGTAGGCGCGGGTGGCGTTGAGCCACCAGGCCACGGCTTCGCGGAACTCCTCATAGCGACCCTCTTTAAGCAGGCGGTAGAGCAGCACATTGTTGCCCATGAGCACGTAAAAGCCTTTGTCAATGATGGGCGTGTCGTGCAGCTCTTCCAGGGTGTGGCGCGCGCCGAGCGGCGTTACGGCCGCTTCCATGGCCGTAGTATAGCCCAGGGCGGCGTAGCGATAGCCGGTGGCAAAGGTGGAGGGGACGGTGCCGCCCGTGCCGGAGCGGGTAAAGGCGGTGCGGGGGTGGACATCAAAGCGGTGGTCTTCCGGCTGCAGTTTGCGGGCCAGGTTGACCTTGGGGCCGGCGATGTGGCAGTGAATATCCACCCCGCCGGGCATGACGACCATGCCCTGGGCGTCAATGCGCTTGGCTTCCGGCGGGACGCTGGCGACGATTTTGCCATCCTGAATGCAGATGTCGCGCACCTCGCCGTCAAGGTTGTTGATCGGGTCGTACACCCGACCGTTGACGATCCGAAATGTTGCTGTCATAGATTATCCTCCTCAAAATCGCGGAAAGAGCCGCCCGGTGGTTTGCATGTAGCGGCGGTAGCTGTCACCGAAGCGGTCCAGCATCATTTTTTCTTCCAAAGACATGCGGGCCACAACCATCGCCAGCAGCGTCCCCAGGTAAGTAACCCCAATCAAGGCGTTGGCCGAGAGGAGCAGGAAGCCGATGCCAATCACAAAAAAGGCCGAGTACATGGGATGCCGGACCAGGCGATACGGCCCGCCGGTGACCAGTTGGTGTTCGGGCGACAGGGCTAAAATCGCCGTCCAATTCATGCCCAAAGCTTGATGCGCCCAGCCAAACAACCCAATCCCGGTGCAGGTGATTGCCCCACCCAGCCAGCGCAGCCAGACGGGCAGGGGCAGCCGGGCAAAATCGAGCCAGGGGGTCAGAAAGTAAAGCGGCAGCAGCAGGTAGGCCAGGGCAAACAGCCTGAAGAATACCCTGTCCTGCTTCTCGTTCGGCCGCTCATACTGCCGCACGCCCTGCTGCACTTGGCGTTGAAAGTAGAGCCGGACTCCAAAGAACATCACCCAGAGGAGGGCTAAGGCAAGGCGAAAGGGGGTTTCAGAGGAGGTATTCATAAGCTCAGGTCTTTTTGAATAGTTCGGCCTATAAAGCAGTGTCGCCGCCACTTTACCTCACACGGTTGTGCCAAACAAAGCGCCGATACCGGCCGTCAGGGCCATGGCCAGAGCGCCCCAGAATGTGACTCGCACCGTGCCGATAAGTATGGGAGCGCCGCCGGTATATGCCGCCAGGGCGCCCAACAGGGCCAGGAAAAACAGCGAAGTGGCGGCAACCAGTAGCCCCAGACTGGCGGCCGGCGCAACCAGCACAACCAGCAACGGGAGGGCGGCTCCCACAGCAAAGGTAGCCGCCGAAGTCAGCGCAGCCTGCACCGGTTGGGCGCTAATGGTTTCCGAGATGCCCAGTTCATCACGGGCATGGGCGGCCAGGGCATCTCTGGCCATGAGTTGGTCGGCTACCTGGGCGGCCAGCGCCGCGTCCAGCCCTCGTTCAACATAGATTGC
>CAZDMM010000902.1:0-3234 GCA_964505845.1 uncultured Caldilineaceae bacterium | reverse complement strand
AACGGTTGTTGGTTCCCTGTAAAATGGTCAAAGCAGTGGCTAAATAACTCTCGGCTTGAACATAATCCCCCAGCTCCAGGGTAACAATGCTCATGCTGTATAAACTTTTGCCTTCCCCACTGCGGTCGCCAATCGTCTGGCGAATGGCCAGGGCCTGCTGATAATAATTTAACGCCACCGCTAAATGCCGTTGGTAGTAAGCCGTTACCCCCAAGCTATTCAACGCCTCCGCCTCACTGGGCAGATGTTTATACTGCCGGCTCAAGGCCAGGGCCTGCTCATAAGATGTCTTGGCCTGGTCAAATTGACCCTGTTGCCGAAAGGTCGTACCCAGGCCATTTAGCGCGTAGGTCAGCACCCTGGCTTCTTCCTCACTGTGATCTTCTCGATCTTGAAACAAAGCCAGAGCTTGTTGATACCAGGCGTTGGCCTGCTCATAATCTCCGGGTTGGCGGGCAATCAAGCCGAGTTGGGCCAGGCAGCGAGCTTCATTCAGCCGGCGTCCCTCGCTGCGGCTGACAGCCAGCGCCCGCTCCACCGCCGCCTGAGCCTGGGCATAATCGGCAATCGCTTCATAATATTGACCCCACAAGAAAGCCAGTTCAAAAGCCGCAGAGGAGCGGGAGAGCAGGGGAGCAGGGGAGAAATCACCTCTGCCCCCCGGCCCCTCTGCACCCCCGCTTGAATTTTCCCAGCGCTCCAAAGCCGCGCGCTCTTCCTCTCGCCGGCCCAGAATATGCAGCACCTCAATCTGCCCTTTGCGCCATTCCCAGCGCTCTTCCAGCTCTAAAGCCTGGCTGTAATAATGCAAGGCCGTCCCGTTAGCGTACTCCCGCTGGGCTTTTTGGGCCGCCTTTTCCAGGTAAAGCAGGGTCTTATCCCGCACTTTAGCCCGGCTGTAATGGTAGGCCAGTTGTTCCACCGCCTCCGGCAGCAGCGCCTCCATGGCCTCGGCCACAGCCTGATGCAGTTGGCGTTGTTGAGCCTCCAGCAGGGTCTCGTAGGCCACGTCGCGGGTGACGTTATGCTTAAAGATGTGGGTCAGGTCTGGCAGGGGTGTTTCCAGGCGGGTGAACTCGCGGGCCTCGATGGCTTCAATCTGCTGCAGCAGCGCCTCCGGTTCTGTCTCAACCGGGTGAGAGCGGGCCAGCAGTTGAAATTGAAAGATGCGGCCAATCACGCTGGCGACCTTTAAGGTTAATTTATGGGCTTCCAGCAGACGATCCAGGCGAGCCAGCACCAGGCCGTGAATAGAATCCGGCAAGCCCAAATTGGCGGCGGCCGGCGGCGCTGCGGGGTTCAATATCAGTTCGCCGCGCTCGTCGGCAGCCAGACAGTTAGCCTGGCGCAGATTGTGGATTATCGCATCAGAAAGGGTCCAGCGGCCAGCCTGCTGTAGGGTCAGATGATTAGCCTCTCGCAAGGTATTCAGCAGCTCTTCCACAAAAAAGGGATTACCCCTGGCCTGGAGTTGAATCAAACTCAGCAGCAGCGGCGAGGGCTGGCCGGGCAGGCGGTTGGCTACCAGGGCAGCCACCCCGCCGGGCGATAGTTCATCCAGCGCCACTGCCCAGTAATTGGGCAGGCTGCTCAGACCCGGCAGCACCGGCTGCTGCGGGTCAAGCGGCGGGCGGTGGACAACGGCCAGCAGCAGCGGCATGCCGGTCAAGGTTGACACGCGGGCCACCGCCAGCGTTAGCTCCCGCGAGGCTTCATCTAGCCAGTGCGCATCCTCGATGAGCAGCAGCAGCGGCTGAGTTTTAGCCCAACTTTGCAGCAGGTCAATCGCCAGGGTAAACAGCGCCTCCTGGCGCAAACGCGGGTCAAAGGCAGCGGTGGTGGCGTTATCCGGGATGGGCAGCCGCAGCAGGTCGGCCAGCAAAGGCACACGGGGCAGCCAGGCCGGGTTCAGCTCTTCCACAATAGCCTGCACCTGGGCCACCTGCTGCACCGCTTCACCTTCATCGGCGTCGCCCATCAGGATAAAGAGCGAGCGAAAGATTTGCCGCCAGGGGTGGTAGGGAATATCCTGGCTGGTGCTCTGGCAGGCCCCGGTCACCACCCGCCAAAAGCGCTGCAAAGCGCGTTCGGCAAACTCGGCTACCAGGTGGCTTTTGCCAATGCCGGCAGGCCCCTCAATCCGTAGAATTTGACCGGCCCTGCCGGCCAAACCGGCCAGCAGCGGCTCCAACCGGGCCAGTTCAGCCTCGCGGCCCACCAGGGGGGTAGCAAAGAGCTTAACCGGCTTGCGGGCCGCCTGGCGCAGCCGGCCCAACACCAACGAGACCGGGATTGGCTCCTCTTTGCCTTTAACCTTGAGCAGCCCCAGGTACTCCAGCCGGTATTCCGGCGCGGCCGCCTCGGCAATGCGGTGGCTGACCAGGATTTGGCCGGGCTGTGCGTTCTGCATCAAACGGGCCGCCATATTGACCTCGTCGCCCATCACCCCGTAGGTATGCCGGGTGGAACCGCCAAACGTGCCGGCTCGCACCCGGCCCAGGGTGATGCCAATCTGCACCGGGCCGATATAGGCCAATTCCGGCGGCGGGGCCTGAAACTCCAAGGCCGAGGCTACGGCGCGGGCCGGGTCGTTTTCGTGGCTTAACAAGGCCCCAAAGGTGGCATAAAGATAGCTACCCTTGTCGCCAATGGTAATAGACAGGAGAAAGCCGCCATACCGGGCTAACACCCCCTGCACCCACTGGATGTAGGCGTTGAGTTTCTGCCCGGCTTGCTCGTCGGCATCATAATCAATGCCGCCAAAGCGCATAAACAGGGCTACGGCCGGCCGGATTTCGGCCAAAAACTCACCCTGACCGTTTTTGAGGCGCTCATAGATCGGCGGTAATAACCACGGTTTTACCTGGGCCTCACTCAAAGTGACCTCCGCCGGCCAGGGTTGGGGCATAACCGGCTGCACCAGCCCGCTCACCACCCCAAACTGCTGGCCGGCGTCCGGCTCAACCCGCACTTCGGCAATCTCCAAAAGCCGGCCCAGGTGCGCCATCACCTCCGAGGCCACCACCACTTCGCCCCGCTCGGCCTGATGTTCGGCCTCGGCCATGCGGGCCAGGGTAGCCCCGGCCAGCAGGTCAATCAACTGGATGTCAGGGTCGCCCACAATAAAGCGCCGCACCGGGCCAACCGCCACCGCCGCCTTCATCCCCAGCGAAACCACCGTACCGGCCGGCGTAACCACCGAGACGAACTGCGCCATCGCCTGCTGCATGGCCA
>CAZDMM010000901.1:0-3238 GCA_964505845.1 uncultured Caldilineaceae bacterium | reverse complement strand
AAGGCACGCACGGCGCAACAACCAATCTCCCCAATCCCCTCATCTCGCTCGTCATCCCCCTGCTGAACGAAGAAGGCAGCTTAAAACTGCTGCACCAAAAACTCAGCGAGGTGTTGGCTGCCTTCGGCCAGCCTTACGAGATCATCTTTGTCAATGACGGCAGCACCGACGGCTCGGCCCAGGTGTTAGCGGAGTTGTTTCAGGCCGACCCCGCCGTGCGAGTTATCCATTTTCAACGGAATTTTGGCAAAACCGCCGGCCTCACCGCCGGCTTCCAGCACAGCCGGGGAGAGATTATCATCACTATGGACGCCGACCTGCAAGACGACCCCGCCGAAATCCCGGCTATGCTGGCCAGGCTGGATGAGGGCTATGACCTGGTGGCGGCCTGGCGCTTCCGTCGCCACGATCCCATTGACAAAACCTGGCCCTCGCGCCTGTTCAATTGGGCCGTCTCCACCTTTAGCGGCCTGCGCCTGCACGATTTTAACTGTGGCTTCAAAGCTTATCGCCGGGTGGTAACGCAGCAAATCCCGCTGTACAGTGATTTCCACCGCTTCATCCCGGTGCTGGCCGCCGGGCAGGGCTTCCGCGTCACCGAGCTACCGGTCACCCACCATCCCCGCCACGCCGGGATTTCCAAATATGGCGCGGGCCGCACCATCCGGGGCTTTTTGGATTTCATCACCGTGCTTTTTTTGACCACCTACCTCAAAAATCCCCTGCGCCTTTTTGGCCTGGGGGGCTTGTTGATGTTTGGGCTGGGCGGTTTGATTGAATTTTACCTGGCCCTGGAATGGCTGCAGCGGGTGCTGGGTCTGGCCCAGGTGGAGCCGATCGGCACGCGCCCGCTCTTCACGGTTGGCATTTTGGCCATGATTCTGGGTATCCAGCTTTTCTCCACCGGCCTACTGGGTGAGATGATCCGCTACTTTACCTTCCGTCCCGAACAAGAATTCAGTATCAAGGCCATTTGGCAGCATGACTAATTCAATCTCCAATCCCCAATCTCCAATAACCATGTCTCATGGAAATCGCCAGAAACACCTCAACGCAAACCCGCTCCAACGATTTCTGCTGGAGCGTTTTCACCAAAAAATCAGCAGCCTTATCTGCCAGACCGGCGTGACCTGCCTGCTGGATGCCGGCTGCGGCGAAGGGTTTGTGGGTCAGTATGTCCGGCAAAAATTTGGCGGCCTCAAAGCCGTAGGGGGCGACTTTAACGCCGAGGCTCTGGCCTGGGGGCGGGCCAATGTGCAGCATGGCATGCCGCTGACCAACCTGGATGTCCATCATTTGCCTTTCCCCACCAACAGCTTTCCGCTGGTCATCTGCCTGGAAGTGCTGGAGCATCTGCCCGACTCCACCGTAGGGCTGCACGAGTTGGCCCGCGTTTCATCGGAGTATGTGTTGTTAAGCGTGCCCCACGAGCCTTTTTTCCGGGGCGCTAATTTTATTCGGGGTAAGCACCTGGCCGCTTGGGGCAATGACCCGGAGCATCTGCACAACTACAGCGGGGCCGGCTTCCGGCGCATGGTCGGCAGCGTCACCGATATTGTCTGGCACGGCTACAGCTTTCCCTGGCAAATTGCCTTAACCCGCAAACGAGCCTAGCTAAAACCTTCCGGGAAGCTTTAAGCTTCCCGGAAGGTAACTTAATTCTTATTTCTCAATGTCCCAAAAATTTCGCTTTCTCATCATTTCCTTGCTGCTGCTCATGGCCCTGGCCCTGCGCCTGGGCCACCTGCGAGCGGGCATCTACCACATTGACGAGTACATCAGCATGTTAGCGGCCCAGATGACCGCCCTCAAAGGCGCGCCGGTTCTGCCCTCCGGCCTGCTTTATCACCAGGGCTTGTTCCTCTCTTACCTAGCCGCGCCCTTACTTGGCCTGACCGGCTTCAAAGAAGAAATGGCCCGCTGGCCTTCCCTTCTGGCCGGCATGCTGACTTTGGCCGTTTTTTATCGCGCCGCCCGGCAGGTGTTTGGCTCCGGGGCCGCCGGCCTGTCGGCCCTGGCCCTGGCTACTCTCGACGTGGGCATGATTCTGTGGGCGGCCCGCATGCGCATGTACGCCCTGGCGGTGCTGCTCATGCTGCTGGCCCTCTATTTTCTGCTGCAAGGGACGCTGCTCCGGCCCGGTCGGGCCTACCGCCTGGCCGGCCTGGCCTGTTTTTTGGGCGCGATTCTGGCCCACTCGGTGGCGGTAATGGCTCTGCCGGTGTGGCTGCTGGCCTTGCTGCTCTGCCTGTGGCTGGGCCAGACTCGCTTCCCTACCAACTGGTATCGCCAAAAATCGGCCTGGGTCGAACTCGCTGGGTTGGGGGTGGTGGCGCTGGTGGGGCTGGGGTTTACCATCGGTGGACAAATTCCCTTCCTGGCCCCGGAATCTGCTGGTAATGGCGGCGGGGGTGGAGGCGGCGGCGTGGTGGGCGTCCTGCAAAAATTTCTGGACCCCGGCTTCAGTTGGCAGCGGCTTGACGACTTTATCTACTATTACACCGATTCCGACTACTGGCCGCTGCCTATTTTCGGTGGGATCGCCTGGCTGCTGGCCTGGATCAACATTCTGCGCGGGCGCTTTACCCGGCGCGACCTGGCGGCCCTGTTTCTGGGCTTGATTGTCTTGCTGACCATCGCCGAATTGGGCCTGGCCCTCACCTCCACCTGGCGCAAAACTCGCTATCTCTTCATCCTGTGTCACCCTGCCATGCTCCTCCTCTCCGCCGACGGGCTGGCCCGCGTGTTTGAGGGCGCAGGTGTCTGGCTAAATCACCTCGTTGGCCGTCCCTCCGTGACCGCCGACCGCCGACCACCGACCACCAGACCCTCTCTCCCTCACTTTGCGCGCCTTCGGCGTCCTTACTCCTTACTCCCCCTTCTCCTCATCTTCCTCTTGTGGACTGCCCCCGCCCTGGATGTGGCGACCGCCCGGGGCACGGGCAGCTACGATACCGCCTTCAAATGGGTGGGCGAGCGCTGGCAGGAGGGCGACCGGGTGATGACCGTTCACCCTTCGGCGGCCTACCTATACCTGAACCGCTCCGATTATTACGCCACTCAGGGTACGGCCCGCGTGCTGCTGGATGAGGACTCGGAGGAGTTGGTGGATCGTTACGTTGGCTCCACCCTGGTTGACTCGGTGGAGGGGCTGTCCGCTGCTTTGAGCGAGTCAAAACGGCTCTGGTTTGTGGTAGACAGCGACCGCCTGTACAGCCGCTATGAGCCGCTCTTTGCG
>CAZDMM010000900.1:0-3242 GCA_964505845.1 uncultured Caldilineaceae bacterium | reverse complement strand
CACCGACTCTGGAAAGTGGTCGGCCAAGTATTTGATAATAGCGTAATGGGTTAAATTACCAATTACTGCTCCATTTTCATCCAGCACCGGTACATTACGAAAATGCCTTTGATTCATCAGGTTAAGGGCAGCATCAGCCGGGTCGGTTGACTTAACGCTGAGGGGGGCCGGGGTCATGACATCTTCAATGGGGCGGTTCCAGGTTTCGGGAGAGTCAACCACCCGGCGCAAAATATCCCGGTCGGTAAAAATACCAACCAACGCCCCATTCTCGGTCACAAAGGCACAATTGTGGTCTTCTGCCCGCATTTTTTCAATGGTGGCTTTGACCGAGGTACCGATTTCAACCGCCGTAAATTCGGTCAGGTTAAGATGGATTACTTGTTCTTGCCGTAAATCATACTCAAGGCTCATAAATTCTCCTTTGAATGTGCCTTAGCAAATTTTTACTGATTATTTTATATCGAGTTGGACAAAAACTAAAATAATTGAGGGATTTTTACAAGGTACTTTGGTAGCACGCCTCAATGATAAGCCGCTAAAGGTTATCCCGTGCTTAAACCGGCCCTCTCCGGTTCAGCCAAGCGCCAGCACCTGCACCGATTGAGCCACGTTTAAAAAGACCAGCAAAGCCTGAGGCGTTACGCCAAGTAGCTGGCGGATGGCCTGTTGGTAGGTCTCTACTTGGTGGAGATACCCCTGCTGCCCGGCGTAAGCTCGCAGCTCAACGCCGGCGTCCAGCCGGTCTGTTTTAAATTCGGCAATGGTCCAGCCGGCGGAAGGGGTGGCCCGGTACAGCAGATCAATGATGCCGCTTACCACCTGGCCGTCCAGGGTCAAGGCGTAAGGTAATTCATGGTGGCGCTCGGCGGCGGCCAGTTCGGCGTATAAGGGGTGGTTTTGAAAGCGACTGAGGAGCTGCGACACCCGCTGTAGCGCCGTGTCAATGCTGGCCGGGTCGGTCAGGCCGGCTTCCAGGGCAAAGGGGCGCAAAAATTTGGCAAAGGCGTCATCGCCGGGAAAGCGCCAGTGGCGCAGCGCCGTGTGGGTCAGGCTGCCGACAACCCAGGCCGGTACATCATAGCGGGTATCCGGCACAACACGCCAGACGCGAGGCGGGGGATCGCTTTCGCGCTCCTTGAGTTTGGCGTCCACTGCCGGGCCGGCCGCAACGGTGAGTGGGGCCAGCAGGTCGAGGGTAGAGGGGACTGGGGCTGGGGGCCGGAAGTCTGGAGGCGGGGGCTGGATATGAGGGCTTGGGGCCGGGTGAATGGTACAAGTAACCTCGCCGCCGGCCCAGGCCAGAGGAACGGGTTGGGCCGACACGAGGCCTTCGACGGGCAGGTGGGTTTCATCCAGGCCGACCACCTCGGCCAGTTGTTTTAACCAGCCGCTAAATTTAAGCCGGCCGGGGTCGGCCTTGGCCGTGCTGACCGTAACGTTGCCGGAGATGATGAATTTTTCCATGGCCCGCGTCGCCGCCACGTAGAGCAGCCGCTTCTCTTCGGCGGCTTCCTGGTGTTCTTCTCGCCAGGCGGCCAGGCGAAAGGCGGCCGGCTGGCTCTCGTCGCCGGAGGGGTTGAGCAGCAAGCCCAAGCTCTGGTCCAGGTAAAAAGGCGCAGCCCGAAATCCGCCCGTGTAGCCGGCGTCGGCCAGCACCACCACGGGAAATTCCAGCCCTTTGGCCTTGTGGATGGTCATCAACTGCACCGCCCCGCCGGCCTCGGTGGGGGCTTCACTCTCCCGGACGCCGACATCGCTCAAGGCCGAGAGGTATTCCAGAAAGGCCGGGATGCTGACCAATTCGCTGCGGTGGGCGTCGGCCAGGAGCTTGTCCACATTGCGGCGCAGCCGTTCGCCCCCGCGGGCCAGGCGCAGGATAGCCCGGTAATGGGTCGCATCCAGAAAGGCCTTGAGCAGTTGGGCCACCGACACCCGCCCGGCCTGGGCGTGCAAAGCGGCGATGAGCTGCCGGGCAAATCCGGCCCGCTCTCGATCCGCCTCCGGCAGGCCGGCCAAAGCGGTCTCGCTGCGCAGAGCCGGCCAAAAGGAACGGCGCACACCCGATTCGGTCCAGCGCAGCCGGTATATTGCGCCGTCGGTCAGACCAATGGCGGGCGAGCGCAGCAGGCCGGCCATGGCCAGGTCATCGGTTGGGTCGGCCAGGGCAGCCAGCCCATTGAGCAGGTCGCGGATTTCGGGGCGCTCGTAAAAGCCGCGCCCGGCAATGGCCACAAAAGGGATGCCGGCCTGCTCCAGGGCGTCTTCGTAAACGCCAAAGGCGGTGCTGGCCCGGAAGAGCAGGGCCACATCCTGCCACTCGATCTGGCCGCTAACCTGCAACTCGCGCAGCCGGTTGGCCAGGCCGGCCGCCGCCGCCAGCCGCCCCGCTTCCTTATTCTCACCCAGGCCCAATTGAAATTCCAGGTAGGGCGGACTCACCTGCGGGCGCGGCTCTGGGCGATGGGCAGTCAGCGGGGTAAAGGGCACTTCGTAAGGCCGGGCCGGATCGTCTGCTGCCGGCATGAGTGGGGCGAGCAGGTTGTTGGTCAGCTCGACCAGATCTTTGTGCGCCCGAAAGGTCAAATCAAAATTGATGAGTGCGCCCCCGGCGGCTTTGATATCGGCCTGCACCTGCCGGAACACGGTCACATCTGCGCCGCGAAAGCGATAAATGGACTGTTTGGCATCGCCCACCACAAAGAGGGAAGCGGGACGGGGAGGCGAGGATTCGTGAGGCGATGAGGCGACGGATTCTATGGCCCTCGCCTCCTCGTCTCCTTTTCTCCTCGCGTCCTCGCCTCCTCGCCTCTTCGTCTCTTCGTCTCCTCTTCTCCTCGGCTCTTCGGTTCTTCGCCTCCTCTTCTCCTCTTCTCCTCGCCTCATCGCCTCATCAAACCCGGCCAGGGCATAGACAATCTCCCGCTGGCGCTGGTTGGTATCCTGAAACTCGTCCACCAGCAGGATGGCGTTGATGTCGCGCTGCCAGCGAGTGCGCACGGCCGGGTTGTTGGCCAAAAGCTGGCCGGTCAGGCGTTCCAGGTCGTCAAAGTCCAGCGCCTGGGCTTCATTTTTGTAGCCCTGATAGATGGCCTGGGTTTGCTCAAACAGGCGGCGCATGGCCGGCAGCCGTTCCGCCGCCTGCCGGTCGAGCATCCAGCGGCACGGTTTTTTGCCGTCCACCAGCTTGCTCAACACCTCGTCAAAATGAGCGCGCAGAACTGCCATTGCCTCACGGGCCG
>CAZDMM010000899.1:0-3251 GCA_964505845.1 uncultured Caldilineaceae bacterium | reverse complement strand
CCTTTGGGGTGGCCCAATCGGTGCTTTTGTGTGATAAGACCCTTAGCGGGTTGCTCAGAATCTATGTTCGTGATAGACTCGGACAAGGTGTACCCGGTGTGGCAATTACGGTTGATTGGGCCGGTGGTCAAGATAAATTATTTACCGGCTTCAAACCGGAAATAGACAGCGGTTATGCCGATTTTCAAATGGAACCTGATGAACGTTATCAAGTTAAGCTGGTAAGTGTGGCGATGGTTGACCAAACCCCAGCCGAAGTGACTATCAGCGGAGAGAATCTTTGCGCCGATTTGCCCGCCGGAACTATCCCCTCGTGGCAAATTGTGTTTCAACAAGGAGCCAGCCGGTAGGAGGGAACCCACCGACGCTTTACAATTTTGGATTTACGTTAAGTCTATCCTCCAAAATTCTGGCGTCGGTGTGCCTGCCCTGGTAAAGAGTTGTCCATTATTAACTAAACAGAAAGTGATCGGTAAATGGTAATTAGCAATCAATCACCAATTACCAATAACCAATTACTTTACCCAAAGTTATTCCTGGACGGCTGAGTTAGACTCTCAACTTGAACCTCCGCAAGGGAAGGATTTGCGTGAACGAAGATTTTATAAAGAATACCCCCCTCTTTGCCGAGCTGTCGGACGACGAACAGCGCGCCCTGAGCAAACGCATGCGGCTGGAAACTTACCAGCCCAACGAAGCCATTTTTCTCAAAGATGGCGATAGCACTGCCCTCTACCTGATCAAAGAAGGTTGGGTAAAGCTTTCTTCTGGCGATAAAGGGCCGGTGGTGGCCAATCTTGGCCCCGGCAGCCTGCTGGGTGAGGCCGATTTTTTTCTGGGCCGGCCCTATGGCCTCACCGCCCGCGCCTCCGGCACAGTGGTCGTCTGGTCGCTGGATAGCGGGGCGCTTACCAGCCTCATCAAAGAGCAGCCGGCCATTGCTCTGCACCTGGGCCTGGCCTTTGGGGCCGGTATTGCCCAAAATTACCCTTACCTGGCCCAACAACTGGCCGAAGTCCCCTTTCTGGAGAACCTGTCAGAGCGCGAACGGCTTCTGATAGCTCAATACCTGACGCCGCAGCGCTATTATGCCGGCGAGTCCATCTATCGCAGCGGCGATGCCCCCACCGGCATCTTTTTTATTGAGACCGGTACGGTGCGCCTGTTGGGCGAGAGCGACAACGATTTTACCGAATTATCCGCCGGCGAAGCTTTTGGCGAGATGGCAGTTTTGGCAAACAAACCCCACTCTAACACCGCCCAGGCCGCCAGTGAGGTGATTCTGTGGCAGCTCGGCCCCACCGATTTTGCCAGCCTCACCACCGCTCACCCGGCCATCAAAACGAATCTGAGCCGCACCCTGCGCTCTAGCCTCACCGCCGCCGATCAAGCCCACGCGGTCACCATCCTCAAGCGGGTTCCTCTCTTTAAAGATTTGCCCAAAGAGGCGCTCGGCGACGTGGCTCGCCTGCTTTTGCTGCGCCACATCCCGGCCGGTGAAATAGTTTTTAAGCAGGGCGACCCGGGCGAAGCAATCTACCTGGTTGACTCCGGCTCAATCGAAGCCATGTCTGAAACGCCAGGCAAACCCCGCGAGCTGGTGGGACGCTTTACCGATGGCGACTTTTTTGGCGAGTCGGCCTTGCTGACCGGCAAAACTCGCTCTTTTACAGCCTATGCTACCACCCATACCAATTTGTGGGGCCTCTACCGGGCCGATTTTGACCACCTGCTGGTCAAATACCCGCAAATTAGCGTGGCTCTCAGCCGGGCGCTGCGCGATACGCTCAACTCTAGCGATAACTACTCCATCGAAACTCATCTCAAAAAGCTGGCCCTTCTGAGCGGCTTATCCCGCATGCAGTTGGATGAACTTTCGTCTCGCTTGCAGCCGCGCCGCTACCAGGGCGGCAGCACCATTTATTACGAGGGCCGCTCCAGCAACGAGATGTACTTTGTGGAGCGGGGCCAGGTGGAACACTGGGCCAACACCATGCAAGGGCCGGTCTTGTTAGAAAATTTAGGGCCGGGCGACTTCTTTGGCGAGATTGCTTTGCTTTCCGGCAAAGGTCATCCTACCACCGCTTACGCCGTAGCCGATACGGATATTTGGGTGCTGACCAAGGCCGATTTTGATGACTTTTTGCTGCGCTATCCTAACCTGGCGGTCAGTTTTACCCGTGTTTTGGGCGAGCGCCTGGAACAAACTATGAGCCGTCTGCGGGGAGCGGCCCCGCAGCGTGGGCTGCCGGCCCCCTCAACACCGGTTCCACCTGCCCCTGGCCCGGTCAATCCCTCGCGCGGAGCGCCGCCGGTAAGGCTGCACCGGGTTGCCGGAGGCGCGCCGCCTCCGCCGCCAGCCCGGCCCACCTATGCTTTGCCGCCGCAAATTCCGCCTGTACCGCCCACCCATTCTCAATTTACCCAGCCTATCCGGCCGGTACACTCCCAATTTACGCAGGGTATGCCGCCGCAAAGGCCCTCGGCCTATTCCCAACCAACGATGGGCATGCCGCCCGTAGCTCCGCCTCCGCCCAGCCGCCCGGCCGCGCCGCCGCGCCGCCCTGAACCAGGACCGGGCCGCGACCCAGGAGCGCGCCAGGAACCTAAAAAACGAGACGCCCGGCCGCAGCCGCCGGCCGCTCGCTCCAGGGCAGCGGCCAAACAAAAATCGGGTAAAGGCAAACGTGAGGCGCAACCCTCCTCTCGCCTGGCGCCGCCCGGCGCACGCCCGGCTTTACTGCCCTCCGGCGCCGAAGGGCCAGGCCGGCTCACCCAGCCTATGCCCCAGGCCGGTGCAGCCGAGGCCGGGTCCAGGCCGTGGCTGCCGCGCTCGGTCTCCAAGCGCCGGCTTGAACGTGACGCGGGAGGTTTTTCAACCTGGTTTGCTCGCTTAAGCCTGGGCGCCAAGCTCAGATTGTTGGCTTTTATCCTCATCATTATCTGGCTGTGCGGCATTATGGCCCCCTCGTGGATCATTCAAGCCCTGGCGGCCAATTTTGAAGATAACGGGGCGGCTCCCGGCGACCAGCGCAGTATTGTTAACCAGGTGCGACAAGAAGGGCCGCGCGGCGCTCTGGCCGCTTTGCCCTTTGTTGAGACGGCCACGCCTACCCCCACCGAAACCTCTACCCCCACCGAAACGCCGACCCCGACCTCGACCGTAACTGAAACCCCGCTGCCTACCTGGACGCCCACCCCCACCAATACCCCTACCCCTACCGAAACGCCGACTCCCGTTTTTACCCCCA
>CAZDMM010000898.1:0-3268 GCA_964505845.1 uncultured Caldilineaceae bacterium | reverse complement strand
CATTTTTGCCTCCCGCGAAGTGGACCAGGGAACCATTCACAGCAGCGATATGCTCCGGCGCATGCAGCACCCGGATGCACGCTATCTGGGCACGCTGGCGGCGGCCACCGATTACCTGGTAAACCACTTAAGCCCAGGGGCTGTGCTGGTGACGATGGGAGCCGGAGATGGCTACAAAATTGGCGAATGGCTGTTAGAACGATTGGATCCGCAGCGCTTCCAGGATTTAGAGGCGGCTGCTTGAGTCAGCATTTTCCGAAAGCTGCCGGCTTTCGGAAGGGCCATGACGCGAAAAGGAGTAACCCATGCCCAAAGCAAACTTGCGATTAATTAAGGGTCAAACCAATCAAAACGAGCCGGAAAATCACCTGTCTCCGGCCCAACAGGCCGAGATTGCCCGCTTTAGGGCCTTTAGCGCCGATAAGGCAGCCCGGAAAGCCAAAGTGCGCCGGCTGCTGACCTGTTTGCGGAAATGGGATGAAGCCTCACCCGCAGCCTGATAGCGTTGAACGTTCCAATGTCGTAGCAGCGCTCTCGGCTGCTTTTGGCGATAGAGTCCGGTTGAATGAACCGCTGGCCGGACACACTACCCTGCGCCTGGGTGGGCCGGCAGAGATGTGGGTAGCGGTCGAAACGGTGACAGAGCTGATGAGCGCCGTCAGGCTGGCCCGGCAGTATGAAACGCCGGTGTTCATCCTGGGCGGCGGCGCCAATTTACTGATTAGTGACGCCGGGATTAGCGGTTTGGTGGTCGAGAACCGGGCCAACCGGGTTGAGTTTTTGCCCCCCCCATTGACGGGTGGGGAACAAAAGGGGGGGGTCATCGCCGACAGCGGCGTAGTTTTGCCGGGCCTGGCCCGGCGCTGCGCCAAACGAGGCTTGAGCGGGTTGGAATGGGCCATTGGGGTGCCCGGCACGCTGGGCGGGGCGGTAGTGAACAACGCCGGCGCTTACGGCAGCGATATAGCCCGCAGCCTGGTTCGGGCGGAGCTGCTTTCCCCGGAAGGGGAGCGCGTTTGGCAGCCGGCAACGTGGTTTGAGTATGGGTATCGGGTATCAAGATTAAAGCAGCAGTCGGCAGTCAGTGGTCAGTGGTCAGTGGTCAGTGGTCAGAAGGCGGAAGGTGGCGGTCAGCCGTCGGCGGCCTGCGGTCGGGGGGAAGGATGGATTGTTTTACGGGCCGAGTTGCAGCTTACCCCCGCGCCCGTAGCCGAGATTGAGGCTCGCATGGCAGAGTTTAACAACCGGCGCAAAAGCAGCCAGCCGCCGGGGGCTACCATCGGCAGCATGTTCAAAAATCCGCCGGGGGATTATGCCGGCCGTTTGATTGAAGCGGCGGGGCTGAAAGGCTACCGGATAGGGCAGGCCCAGATTTCAACCCGGCACGCCAACTTCTTTCAAAATTTGGGCGGCGCTACCGCTGCGCAGGTGATGGGCTTGATCAAAACCGCCCAGGCAGCGGTCGAGACAAAATTTGGGGTGCGGCTGGAGCTGGAGATAGAAGTGGTGGGAGAGTGGCAATTAGTAAATGGTAATTAGTAATTAGTAACGTGAGCCAATCATTCATCAATAACCAATTACCAATAACCAATTACCCCACCTGAGGGAACAGGTCTGACTTTGGGTGAACAACACGGTCGCAGATTACGGGTCGGGGTGCTTTTTGGCGGGCGGAGCGGCGAGCATGAAGTCAGCTTAACCTCTGCCAGGGGCATCATGGAGGCCATGGACAAAAACAAATACGAGGTTGTCCCCATCGGTATTACCAAAAGCGGACAGTGGTTGGCAGGCCCCGATATTCACCAACAACTCCTGGAGGCCGCTGCCGGCCATCCGCTGCTGGAGGCAGGCGCACCGTCGCCGCCTGTCGAGCCGTCGGAACACACCTTGATTCTGCCCATTGCCGAAACCGGCCCGCTGGATGTCATCTTCCCGGTTTTACACGGCCCCTTTGGTGAAGACGGCACGGTGCAGGGATTTTTGGAGCTGGCCGGTTTGCCCTATGTGGGCGCGGGGGTGTTGGGCAGCGCCGCCGGTATGGATAAGGCCGTGTGCAAAGATATTTTCCGGGCGCATGGCCTGCCTATTGTGACTCACCGGGTTTTTCTGCGCAAACAGTGGCAGAGCGACCCCGACAGCATGCTGTATGAGTGTGAGGCGGCCATGCCCTACCCGATGTTTGTCAAACCGGCCAATTTGGGCAGCAGCGTGGGCATCCACAAAGCCAAAAATCGGGCCGAGCTGCAAACCGGACTCGCAGACGCGGCCCGTTACGACCGCAAGCTCATTGTTGAGCAAGGGCTTGATGCCCGCGAAATTGAGGTCAGCGTGCTGGGCAATGATGACCCCATTGCTTCGCTGCCCGGCGAGATTATCCCCTCGCGGGAATTTTATAGCTATGCGGCTAAATATATTGACAACAGCTCGCAATTACTCATCCCCGCTCCTCTCAGCCCCGAACACACCCATCTCATCCAGGAATTGGCAATTATGGCTTTTAAAGCCGTGGATTGTGCCGGGTTGGCGCGCTGCGACTTTTTGTTAGAAAGAGCAACCGGCGAGGTGTTTATCAACGAGATCAACACGATGCCCGGCTTCACCCCCATCAGTATGTACCCCAAATTGTGGGAAGCCAGCGGCCTGAGCTACAGCCAATTGATTGACAGGTTGATTGAACTGGCCCTGGAACGGCATCAAGATAAACAAAACTCGCAAACAACGTTTGACGTGAATAAGGCAGAGTAAAGGTAAGTGGTAAATGGTGATTAGTAATTTTTACTCCCTGCTCCTTACTCCTGTGAAAATAGCCCTCACCCCCGGCCCCTCTCCCACCAGGAGAGGGGAGAAAGTCGAGAGTCCTCTCTCCCTTTGGGACGCTTTGCGCGCCGGAGGCGGGGTTAGGGTGAGGGCGAGTTTTTCATCATCTGTGATGTGCGTTAGCTCGTGATGACGCCTTTAAACACCAAAAAACGGCGACGCTCCGAACTGCGTCTGGGCACACCAACCGGCAATTATGAGGCCACGGCCTATCAACCACGCCTGGTTTTGGCTCCCACCCTCAATTTTTGGCAGGTTAAGGGAGCCAAAGTGCTGGGAGTTTTGGTCTTATTGGGCCTGGGGTGGATTGGTTACACCATTTTTACCACCCCCACCTTTTTTGTGTACACCGCCGAAATTAGAGGCAATACGGCGGTCTCAACCCGCGAGATTTATAGCATGAGCGGTATTGACAGCCAGAGCATCTTTTGGATCAATCCGGCCGAGGTGG
>CAZDMM010000897.1:0-3269 GCA_964505845.1 uncultured Caldilineaceae bacterium | reverse complement strand
TTTAGCAATGGCTTAGAACTCTGAGTTATAATTTCTGGGAGTTCATCTGATAAACCCTGAATGAATTGATTGACAATTTCCTCCACCTCTTTATCGGAGTCACTCAAATCGATTCTAAAATCATCTTCAAGGTTGAGGCCGAAAGAGAGCAATTGGTTTTCATCTATATCTACTGTAATTGTATCGCCTTCAAAATTTTGTAACTTCCTCTCAATTTCGGTCAACTGATCCTCAGTTAGATGAATGCCCAAATTATCAAATCTTCTCTTAATAAGCTTTGTTCCAACCTTATGGAAACCGAGATATTCTCGTATTTGAGAGTCAAATACTTCTTGTAGGATTTTCATAGTTTAAAATAGAGTTTACTGCCTTAGAATGCTAAAGGTTTGTCGGTCATTAGTGACTAGCCGCCTAACAATTTTTACACCAACCCGTTGGACATCACCGATTATATGGCCTCTATCCTCCCCCCAGTCTACCACAAATTGACCCCACAAACAATCTCCGCTACAATCGAACCGGCCTGCTGCCACTCCCCTGAAAAGTTGATTTTTAACGCCAGGACGCCAAGACACAAAGGCGCAAGGCTTTCTGAAAATTGTCCATTTTCTAGCCAGCCAATTTTTTCCCTTGCGTTTTGGCCCCTTTGTGCCTTTGCGTTTAGTTTTCCGGCGCTTTACCGGAGTTCGGATAAATCTAAAAATCTGGGCAAGATGAACATCATCTTCAAACCGGCCAACCTGATCGTCATCTATCTCCTCCTCGCGCTGCTGGCCTTTGGCGTGGGCGGCTACATGCTCATCGAGGGCTGGAGCTTTCTGGAAGCCCTGTATATGACCGTCATCACCGTCACCACCATCGGCTATGGCGAGACGCACCCGCTCTCCCCCGCCGGGCGGATGTTTACCATCGTCTTAATCCTGGGCGGCGTGATCACCGCCACCTATACCGCCACCACCCTGGTGGAACGCTTCACCTCCACCGAATTTCACAACTTTATTCGCCAGCGCCGGAGGCAACGAGAATTGAACCAAATCAGCCAGCACTGTATCATCTGCGGCTTCGGGCGCATGGGGCGCTCGTTAGCCAAAGAGCTAAAACTGCGCCGCGAACCCTTCATCGTCATTGACCAGGACCCCGCCGCCATCGAGCGCAGCCACGACCTGGGGCTGCCCGGCCTCCTGGGCAACGCCGCCGACGAGCGGATTCTGCGTGAAGCCGGCATCGAGCGGGCCGTCTCGCTGGTAGCGGCGGCCAACTCCGACGCCGAAAACGTCTTTATCATCCTCACCGCCAAAAGCATGCGGCCAGACCTGCACCTCATCGCCCGCTGCAACTCCGAAGCCTCGGTGCCCAAGCTGGAAATGGCCGGGGCCGACACCGTCATCCTGCCCTACGCCATCGCCGGGCGGCGCATCGCCCAAATGCTGACCCACCCCAATGTGACCAGCTTTTTGGACGGCGTGCTGGAATTTGGCGGGGAGCAGATGCGGCTGGAGGAGTTCATCATCGCCCCCGGCTCGCCCCTGGCCGGGCTGACCCTGCGCGAAGCCCAACTCGACGCCACCGTGCTGGCCGTCTCTCACCCGGAGCAAACCCTCCTGGCCCACCCCAACGCCGATACCAAGCTCCTGCCCGGCGCAGCCATCATTGTCATGGGGGTTGACCCGCAGCTTGACAAGCTGGCCCGGCTGGTCAAAGGGTAATAGTAAGTTTGGGGGGATTTGACTTTTAGAGTATATTTTATGGAAGGTTGGAAACTTGGAAGGCTGGAAGACGGGAAATTTTTCCAACCTTCCAGCCTTCGAGCCAAAGGCCCCCTGTGGGCAAGCTTCCTCAAATTACAGTATCATTCAGGGATACATCATGCATCCACAAAACGATATTTATTTAGACCACGCCGCTTCTACCCCGGTTGACCCGCAGGTGGTAGAGGCGATGCTGCCCTATTTTACCCAAATTTATGGTAACGCCTCCGGCTTGCACAAGCAGGCCCGCGCCAGCGCCCGCGCCCTGGAGGAGGCTCGCCGCACGGTGGCCGATTTGTTAGGCTGCTCACCCAAAGAGATAGTCTTCACCGCCTGCGGCAGTGAAAGCGACAACCTGGCCATTCGCGGGGTGGCCTGGGCGCAGCGGCAGGCCGGCCGGGGAAACCATCTCATTACGACTCCTATCGAGCACCATGCCGTCGGCCACACCTTTGACCAATTGTGCGCCAAATTTGGCTTTGAGCAGACCGTGGTGCCGGTGGACAACTACGGGCTGGTCAACCCGGCTGACATCGCCGCCGCCATCCGGCCCGACACGGTGCTCATCAGCGTCATGTACGCCAACAACGAGGTCGGCTCCATCCAGCCCATCGCCGAAATCGGGGCGCTGGCCCGGCAGCGCGGCATCGCCTTTCACACCGACGCGGTGCAGGCCGCCGCCTATGAGCCGTTGGACGTTGAAAAGTTGAACGTTGATTTGCTGGCAATTTCCGGCCATAAGATTTACGCCCCCAAAGGCGTCGGTATATTGTACGTGCGCAAAAATACGCCGCTGCTGGCGGCCTTGACCGGCGGCGGCCACGAAGGGGGGCGCCGGCCCGGCACCGAAAACGTACCTTACATTGTGGGCATCGCCAAAGCGCTGGAATTGATTCAGGCCCACGGCCAGGCCGAAAAGGAGCGCCAAACGGCCCTGCGCGACCGATTGATTGCCGGGGTACTGCAAGGGATTCCGGGTAGCCAGTTGACCGGCCATCCGGTCCGTCGTCTGGCTAACCACGCCAGCTTTGTCTTTGAGGGCGCAGAAGCCGACGGCATTTTGATGCACCTGGACATGGCCGGGGTGCAAGCCGCCAGCGGCAGCGCCTGCACCAGCGGCATGCCGGAACCGAGCCATGTGCTCACCGCCATGAGCCTTCCACACGATCTGGCCCTGAGCGCCTTGCGCCTCACCCTCGGCCGCCAAACGACGGACGAAGATATTGAGACCGTGCTGGCCCTCCTGCCCGGCGTCATTGAGAAGGTGCGGCAGCTCAATTCCATCCCTGCTTGATTGTTTCTACGCAGCCTTATGTCATTTCGAGGCCAAAGGCCGAGAAATCCCTAGTGTATAATAAATAGCAGTGTCTTGATTGGAAAAATTAGACATATTCTTGCCGTTACCAGTTATCTTTTGATAAGAGTCAGGTATTGGGGATTTCTCCCCGCAAAGCGGGTCGAAATGACATGTTGGGTGTTTCCCACTTGGAGTGGACTCCTCGTTGCGAAACTCAGTTTCGT
>CAZDMM010000896.1:2368-3275 GCA_964505845.1 uncultured Caldilineaceae bacterium | reverse complement strand
TCTTCGGCCTCTTCCAGGGCCAGGAAAGCGCGGGCTTCCTGCAGAGCTTCATCGGCCTGGCGCTCCAGGCCGGGCATGGTTTCTGTGGTCAGGGTTTCCAGATGCTTCTTCAGGCCGCCAATCGCCTCGACTACCTCATCCGCTTCTTTTTGCAAGCGGTTGACCTCGGCTTCGCAGCTTTCAACCTCGGCCTGCAAGGTTTCAATAGATTGGGTATCGAGGCCGGCCAATTCGGCCTGGAGCGCGGCCAGCCTGGCCTCCACGGCGGGCAAATGAGCCAGCAGGGGAAGGTCATGCTCCAGTTTAATGTAGCGGGTCACCTTGTCGTGGGTCAGGGCCAGGCGCTCGCGCAGCCCATTCCGCCGAGTTTGCAAAATGGCTAATTCCTGGGCAATCGCGGTCAGCCGTTCCTCGCGCTGCTCAATCTGGCGGGGCGCGGCCCGCTCGCCGATGAACCAGCGGCGGTAGTGGCGCGGGTCCATGTGGCTGCTGGTGAAGTTGCGGCGCACAAAGCAGTCGCGGGTCACGGCGGTGCGGTGATCGCGCAGCGCCTCCAGGGTGTCGCATTTGACATAGCCGCCCAGCAGCAAATTCACAAAGGCGCGGGCCGCCGGGTGGTCGGTTTCGACTTCGACGGCCAGACCATCAGCCTGAGAGGGAGGGGCATTTTTGAGAATGCGCTCGGCGTCGGGCAGGCCCACGCCGTGTAAATTGTCTTTGTCGCGGCGCTGGCGGTAGAGACGCATAGCGGCGTCGTAATGTTCGGGCGGCACGAGCAGGTCAAAACGGGTGCGGCCCAGAATGCCTTCGACGGCGTTTTGCCAGGCTTCGTCGGGCACGTGCAGCGCTTCGTAGAGGGGGATGACCTCGCCGGCGCTGAGGCCGAGTTCGGCCCGCAGCAGGTGGC
>CAZDMM010000896.1:0-2358 GCA_964505845.1 uncultured Caldilineaceae bacterium | reverse complement strand
AGCTCGACTCTGGGGCGGCGGCGTCGTAGCCAACAGCCCGGTCGCCGGTGCGGAGCTGCTGGATTTCGTGGTTAAGCTGCTCGGCCTCCTGGCGAAGCTGCTGGCTTTGATTATCCAAAAGGGCCGTCTGGGCCACATAATCGCTGCTCAGGCTTTGCAGGTCGGCTTGCAACTGCGTCACTAATTCAACCGTCCAAACAGGGGGGCCGGCCTGGGCTAATTTGTGCAGGGCGGCTGGCCGGGCGGCCTTATCCTCCAACAAAAAGGCCAGCAGGCGCTGCGCATCTTGCTGTTCTTGGGCCAGGATTTGGCGCAACTGCCGCTCGCGCTGGCGCAGACCGGGCGTTCCGTTGTGGCCGTCCAACTCCTGGCGCAAGCGGCTGATTTCAGCCTCTAACTCTTTTTTGCGCACGGCCGCGACGTTGGTTTCCAATTTCATTTTCGCGTCGAAATGGGCCTGGCGGGCAAATTTAAGCCGCTCGGCCAGATCCTCCCGCTGCAGCTCGCGGCGGCTGAGGTCAACCTGTTTTTGGTCAAGCTCCAGGCGATAACTTTTAAGTTGAGCCAGGTGGGCGTCGCTCTGGGCGTAGCGGCGGAGGTAGCCGTTGGTCAGGCGCAGACGGTGCTGGGTGCGCCGCTCCTGGTCGAGTTCCTCGATCTGGTTGAGGGCTTCGATGCGCTGGCGGATGTCGGCGGCCAGGCTTTCAAAGTGGCGCATGGTTTCCAACTGTTCGCGCAGGGTTTTGACATCCACCAGGTTTTCGTCGAGCAGGTAGTTATGCACAAAGTCGCGGATGTTGGTTAGCGGGCTAAAGGCCAGCCCTTTGACAATTTTGGCGGTAAAGGTTTCTTTGAGCTGACCCAGCCGGTTGAGCAGGTGAAAGCGGTAATCTTCGAGGCGGGTAAAAAGCTGGGCACGGGCCTGGGGGTCGGGCGGGGCAAAGTGCTCCAGGTGGCGGCGGAAGGCCCGGCTGTCGAAAAGCTGGCCCTCCGTGCGGAAGAACCAGGCATCGTTGAGCGGCGCGCCGTTGACAATAAAATAGGTCACATCGGGCGAGCGGCCATCCTGGTAGGCGTCAATGACCGCGCCATGCACAAAGTAGCTGTGGTCGGGGTTGCGAAATTCCAGGGCGACCACGGCGGTGGCGTCGCCGCGCAAAAAACGCTGGCCCTCGGTGCCCAATTCGCCCCGAACATAGCTGGTTAGGGTGCGCTGGCTGCCGGTCATCGCCGCCTGGTTGAACTTGACCTCGCGCTGCCCGCCGACCAGGGCAAACTGCACCGCGTCGAGAATGGTGGATTTGCCCACCCCGTTGACGCCGATGAAATAGGTCGTCCCCTGGCAGGTCACGGTGGTATTTTCAAACAAATGCCAGTTGATGAGGCGGATACGGGTTAACTGTTTCATGAGATACTCCCTTAATTTCGTGGTGCCTGGTGCGCAAAAAACGCACCACGATTCACTTCTCTCAGGCAAACTCAAGATAATTCGGTGGGGCGTAAAAACCACGTTTACGCAAAGGTTCGGGCGACTCTGTTTCGCAAAGGATTCGTAATCGTTTCATAGTCGCTGCCGACTTTAGCAGAAAAATCGGTTCGGGCAGTGGGCCAATATTTTTTGTCCACTCTGGAGCCGCTTGCCCCAGCCGGTTTGCAAATAATTCGAGCAGCGAGGCTGAAGCGGCCAGCAGTTGCCCGTCATCGACTTTTGGCTGGGGAACTGCGGCTAATTGGGGATTGTCGTGGAAAAAATCTTGCACCAGGCTTCTGGCCGTTAATCCGTCTCCGCGCAAAACTGCTTCGGCTAATTGTTCAATTCTCACCACGAGTAGCCTCCCATAAATCCAGAAATGCATCAAAACAGAGCGTCACTCCCATAATGTTGCCAATTATTTTCACCAAAATAACTTTCCTCAGCCAGGCTCAATGTGGAAACTTCCAAAGGGAGACGATGCTTTTTACCAAAATTTATGATAACCGTTGCCCTGATATTGTCGAGGCTCTTACCACCTACAATGAACTGGGAATTAAACGGTGGTGAGGCAAAAAAGATGAGCAATCTTTCGGCTTTTTCAATCGTTTTTTTCCACTCGCTTGTGGTAATTTTTTCGATCCCCCCCAATCTGCCTAAATATATTTTTATTTCCGAAGGGATCCAAAAATCTAACCAATCATAATGTTGACTCATTCTCGCAGAGAAATATTGTTGTGTAGTCTGTCCAATGTAAAGCAGTGAGTCTGGGCCAAAGACTTCATGAGTACCATATATTTGATACACACCACGATCTTCTGGCCCAGTATAATCCTTTATGATCTTTTCACGAGTAAATGGCCCATCCCAATCAATCTCGATAATTT
>CAZDMM010000895.1:0-3277 GCA_964505845.1 uncultured Caldilineaceae bacterium | reverse complement strand
CTATATTTACTGAGGGCGGCGAGGTCAGTCAAGGCCACAATGCCCTCTTTTTATCCGGGTTGCTAAATGGATCGCCAACAACACATTGAAAAACTCATGGAACATTTCGATACCCCCCACCACCGTGGCCCCCTGCCGGACGCCGATGTGGTGCTGGAAGGCGGCAACCCCAGTTGCGGCGATATCGTTACCATCTATCTGAAGGTGGATGAGCAGGGCCGGGCGGCGCAGGTGCAGTTTGAAGGCGAAGGCTGCACCATCAGCCAGGCCGCCTCCTCTATCCTCATGGACCGGGTGCAGGGCAAAACCCTTGCCGAAATAGAATCGCTAGACTATAATGACCTGATTGATGAGTTGGGGCGCGATGTGGTGATGACCCGCGTGCGCTGCGCCACCCTCAGCCTGGCTACCCTCAAGAGCGCGGTGCAGCAGTATTATCAGGGGAACAAGGTGGTAAAGTAGCAAGGTTGGTAATCAGTTATTTGGGCTTCGCGTTGTCACAAAGAGTGGAGAGTGATTATGGTAACTGATGCAGTATTAAAATCCGTGCAATTTGTGGTAGATGATGCAGGGCAGCGGACGGCCGTATTATTGGACATTCAGACCTGGGAAACACTGCTCAATTGGATAGAAACAGTCACGGATACCCAAATAGCAGTTCAGGCTCTGGCCGAGTTGCAGCAAGCCGGTGGGCGACCTGAACAAGCAAGTTGGTTGGCCTGGGAGGAGATTGGCGAGAACTGGGGTGACGAAAAAGAGGTCGAAGCCGAAACCCGCGCCGTATAAGGAAAACAGCATTTATGTTTGATGTCAACCTCATCCGGCAGGATTTTCCTATCCTGCAGCAGCAGGTCAACGGCAAACCGTTGATCTACCTCGACAGCACGGCCAGCTCCCAGAAGCCGGCCTGTGTCATCGAGGCTATGAACAGCTATTACCGCGAGTACAACGCCAACGTCCATCGCGGCATTTATCAAATCAGCGAGAAAGCTTCGGAAGCGTATGAGACCGCCCGCAAAAAGGTGGCCCGCTTTATCAACGCCCGCAGTTGGCGCGAAGTTGTTTTTACCCGCAACGCCACCGAAAGCATCAACCTGGTGGCCTATACCTGGGGACAGGCCAACCTCAAGGCCGGCGACATTATCATCACCACCGAGATGGAACACCACGCCAATCTTGTCCCCTGGCAGCAGCTTGCCGCCCGCACCGGGGCCGTGGTCAAATACATCCCGGTGGATGAACACGGCTACCTGGATATGGCTGCCTTTGACTCCTGGCTCAACCCCAGGGTAAAGCTGGTCAGCCTGACCCAGATGAGCAACGTGCTGGGCACGGTGACGCCGGTGGGCGAGATTGTGGAAAAAGCCCACGCCGTCGGAGCCAAGGTGCTGCTGGACGGGGCGCAGGCCGTGCCTCACATGCCCACCGATGTGCAGGCTTTTGAGTGTGATTTTTTGGCCTTTTCCAGCCACAAAATGTTGGGGCCGACCGGCCTGGGCGTGTTGTGGGCGCGGCGTGAAATTTTGGCCGACATGCCCGTTTTTATGACCGGCGGCGATATGATTAAAAAAGTTACTTATCAGGGCAGCGAGTGGAACGATCTGCCCTGGAAGTTTGAAGCCGGCACCCCGGCCATCGCCGAGGCGGTTGGCCTGGGGCGGGCCGTGGATTACCTGACTGAACTGGGCATGCACAACGTGCGGCTGCACGAAATCGAGCTGACCAGCTATGCCTTTGAACGGCTGGCGCAGGTGGAAGGTATCCGCATCTACGGGCCGCTCAACCCCACCGAGCGAGGTGGGGCCATCGCCTTTACCCTGGGCGACATCCACCCCCACGATATTGCGGCCGTACTTGATGGGGAAGGGATTTGCATCCGGGCCGGTCATCACTGCGCCATGCCCCTGCATGACAAATTCGGCTTGACCGCCACCGCCCGCGCCAGCTTTTATGTGTACAACCTGCCGTGGGAAGTGGATCGGCTGGCGGAGGGGTTGGATAAAGCTAGAGAGTTATTTGGACAGTAATGATTATGGACGACTTCTACAAAGAAAACATCTTAGATCACTACCGCCATCCCCGTAACGCCGGGCGCCTGGAACACCCGACTCACTCCCACGAGGAGCATAATCCTCTATGCGGCGATAAGATTCGGATTGAGCTGCACGTGAATGAGAATAATGTGATTGATCAGGTTGCCTTCAGCGGCAAAGGCTGCGCCATCAGCCAGGCCAGCGCCAGCATGCTCACCGAAATGCTTGAAGGCAAAACATTGGCCGAGGCCAAACAGATTGGCAAAGAAGAGATTTTGGATGCCCTGGGCATCGAAATTGGGCCGGTGCGCCTCAAGTGCGCCTTGTTGTCACTCAAGGCGCTCAAAGCCGGCGTTTACGGCTTGAGCGAGGATGAGTGGAATACCGAGGCTGAAGATTGGTAGAAACGAGTAGCAAGTAGATGGTACTCATCCCCACACGCTCTGTTCAAGAAAATCTTTTGTATTCCGGTGAGGCCCCAGTTATTCATATCAAAGTGGAACCCTCTTTTACCTATGTGGGGAGCCTAAGTTTTATCCTGAGTAATGTCGCTCAAGTCGAACAACATCATTTCGTGATAGCTGATCCTAACCGGCATGTGGTATGCCTGCTCTGGGTACAGTTTGAAGGTTACTTGGACAATAATCAGTACACTTACAACTATCCCAACAGTACCAAACTGGAGTTGGAAGGCTACAAGTTCTTGCACGATAGCAACGTTTTGAACATAGATGAGGATTTTCAACACCGCCCTGACTCTGATAGTGCCCAAGTTGTGACATACTTGAGGAAGCACGGTTACGACTTGAGTGGGGATACAATATTCAAGCGTTTGGTGTGGCTGGATAGTCTTAAGCGTAAAGAACTTATGATCATCTACTCAGAAGACCTTAAGGCGCTAGGGCTTGATATGGAAGAAGTTGTAAAAATTGATAAGAGTTCAAATCAATGGGTCGAGCTGGCACAAGATTTGCATAAACGGGCGCTGAAGAGTTTTACCATTGTATCTGCTCAAAATGTCCGCCCAACCAGCGCATGAACCGGCTTTAGGGTGGTGAGATAGGAGTGTAAATAAAATTTATGTCCAAATTCATCAAAGTCGCCCAAACCTCCGATCTGGCTCCGGGCGAAAAGATGCTGGTGGAATACAAAGACGATGAGGTGGGGCTGTTCAACCTTGACGGCCAATTTTACGCCATTTCTGATGTCTGCACCCACGATGGCGGCCCCCTGGTCGAAGGCCA
>CAZDMM010000894.1:0-3288 GCA_964505845.1 uncultured Caldilineaceae bacterium | reverse complement strand
CCCTTCCAGGGTGCGGTACGGCGCAATCTGCTTTTGCGGCAGGTTCACCCGCAGGCCGATGTGCGGGCTGTGCCGGTACAGCCCGCCTTCCCCGGTGATCACCCCGGCCGAGGCCGCCTCGCTGTGAAAAACCAGGGTAAAGTCGCCCACCTTAATCTGCTCGCCGTCGTTCAACTCGGCTGAAAAACGGGGCGCTACGGCCCGGTCGGCGGCCGCCCCCAAAAAGATCTCACTCTCGCCCAGGTTGACCAGGCGATAGCCGGCCTCAGGCACAGCAATCAATTGCAGATGCCGCCCGGCAATGCCCGCGCCCAGCGAGCCTTCCAGCGGGATGTCGGCGCTGGGGTCGCTGCCGATAAAGGCAATGGCCTTGCGCAGCGCAAACTCCTTGCGCCAGCCATCACGCCCAATCACTTCGATCAGACCCTCTTGACTCATGCGACTCTGCTCTGTTTCAGCCTCATGAAGTTTAACAGTTAAGTAGTGGCAGCCCTATGCCACCCACAGCCCTACGCCACCAAAAGCGCATTTTGACCTAGTTGGCGCAAACATTGTTCCACCGCCCGGTTCAAAAGTTCCCGGCGCGAGCCGCTGCCCTCCGGGGCAACCACGACCGCGCCCTGAGCCGTCAAATCTTCCAGCACCTGTCGCAGGGCCGCCCGATTGTGCCGTCCATCCAGATAAGGCAGGATATAATAACTCAAGTCATCGCTTAACACAATCACTTCGTGACATAAATTGGTTACGGCCCGCCCCGTCCGAATCTGCCGCCGCGCCAGGGCGCTGGCCTGAGGAGATTCTCCCGGCTCCAGCACAAAATGAGGCGGGTGGGTGTACAGTTTGACCAGGTTGAGCGCATAAGCGGTGAGCAGATTGGCTCCAATTTGCTCGGCGGCGCTGTAAACCGGCGGGGCATCGGGCTGCAGCCGCGCCAGGGCAATCTGCACCAGCCGATCAAACGGCAGGGCTTGAGGCCAGCATTGGGCCAGGGCCAGCAGGGCGGCCTTGGGCAGTGGTTGATCCACCCCCAGCGAAACCCCGTTGGGGCCGGTAAACTTTACCCTGGCCGTTGATTGGAGCTCCACCGGGTCAGCCTCACACCGGGCCGGCGAGGCCACATGCAGCCCGGCCAGCCGTTCTGGCTTGAGATCACGGTCCAGCGTTACCTCCTGGCGGCACAGCAGAGTCTGCCGAAAGGTACGGTTGCGCAAAAAATCCAGGTATTGTTCCATAGCCAGGCCGGTTTTGACCATCGCATGCAGCGGTTCGGCCACCTGGGCCGGCAGAAAATGGCCGGCCAGCATGGTTGAGAATTCGGCTTCACCCAGGTAACGCAGGCCGTGACGGGCGGCGTGCTCCGCAAATTGGTAAAAGTAAACCGGCTCGTTGATCTCTTCCAGCAGGTCGTGCAGCAGGTAAGCATCCGACTGCTGGCTCAAGAATTTGCGCTCGTCCTCCAGGATCAGGCTGTAAGCCTGGTTGGTGGCCAGGCGGTTGATTAAAACCGGGGCCGATTCGGCCAGAAAATCCAAAAAGGCCCGCGCCTGGGCCGCCCGTTGGGCCGGGTCGGCCACCTCACGGATGTGGTACAGCAGCATCTCCCGGATGGGCTGGTACATGCGCCAGCCCGGTAGGGCATTGTAGCTGATATAAGCCACGCCCTGGGGGGTTAAAAGCTCGCCGCACAGCCCCAGCAGCCGGTCGCGCACCTCCGGCGGCGTCCAGGAGTAAACGCCGTAGGAGATGATGTAATCAAACTGCCCCAGTTCCGGCCCGGCCTCCAGCAGGTTCAGCACCCGAAAGCTGATATTTTTTAAGCCCAGCTCTGCCGCCAGCGCCTGGGCTGCCCCAATTTGGCGGGCCGAGAGGTCAATCCCCACAAAGTGGCTTTCCGGCAGTTGGTAGGCCAGCGGGATAAGATTGGCCCCGTCGCCGCAGCCCACATCCAGCACCCGGCAGTGGGTGATGGGCGGCGCGTCCAGCCCAAACAGCCGGGCCACGGTGGCCAGCCGGTCGGGGTGAGCGGCGGGTATGGGGGTGCTGGGATAGGGTACCAGGTCGTAGCTGGTTTGAACGGTCTGGTCTAGCATCTCAGCTCACCAACAAAGCCGCCCGGCCCAACTGCTCCAGCTTTAAGGCCAACAGGTCGCTTAAAACCTGCCGGATCTCGGCGGCATCTGTGACCGGCCGGCCCTCTTTTTCCACATCGAGGGTATCCTCGGCCACCCACCGTTCCAGGATGTCAACCAGGGCGGCCCGGTCGTGGCTGCCATCCAGGTAGGGCAGCAAGCGGAAGTTGATCTTGTCCAGGTTAATGCGCTCATGCCGCATGTTGGTAACATACGCCTCCCGCTGCGCCTGCAGCCGGGCCACGGCGCTGGCCTCCGGGCGCTGGCCCGCCGCCAGGGTAAATCTCAAGGGCGACACGTGCAGCTCAACCAGCAGATCGGTGTGGGTGAAGGCTTGCAGCAGATTCGCGCCGACCAACTGGGCCTCTTGGGCCTCAACCGGCTGGGCCGGCCGGCCCAGCCGGGCCGCCGCCTGAGATAACAAGGTGTTGAAGGGTATCACCTGGGGCCAAACCTCGCTCAGGCACAGCATAGCAGCCCTGGTCAGCGGGTGATCGGTGGTAAAAGCGGAACCGTTTGGGGCCAAAAAGCGCTGCGTTGCCTTCAGCGTCACCTCCAGGGTAGGGTCTTCGGGCAGGGCCGGCGAGGCCAGGTAGAACTCGGCCAGGCGTTCAGGCTTAAGCCGGGCGCTCAAGGCCACCTCCTGGTGGCACAGCAGCGATTGGCGAAAGGCCCGGTTGCGCAGAAAATCCTGGTACTGTTCCAGGGCAATAGTATCTTTAGCCAGCTTCCGCAGGGCTTCGGCCAGCTCCGGCACAAAGTTATTCACCAGCACCGGCTGAAACTGGGCGTCAGAAAGGTAACGCAGCCCGTGACGGGCAGCGGCTTCGGCAAATTGATGAAAGTAGACCGGTTCGTTGACTTCCGCCAGCTCATCGTGCAGCATAAAGGCATCGTGCCGAGGCCCCATGTGCTCTTTGATGAAGTTAACCGAGGCATGAAGCAGTCCGGGCAGAGAGTCGGGTTCGGAGGGAATCCATTTAGTTAAAAATTCAAGAAAGGCGCGCGCTTCGGTTACCTGGGCCTGCGGGTCTGTAATCTGCCGGGTATGGTACAGCAAGATTTCTCGCACCACGCCCAGCAGCCGCCAGCCGGGGTAAACGTTGTAGCTGATATAGGCCACGCCGTTGGGGGTAAGCTGTTCCCGGCAAAGAGCCAG
>CAZDMM010000893.1:0-3288 GCA_964505845.1 uncultured Caldilineaceae bacterium | reverse complement strand
CATCGGGTTGACCCGGCTGTGCCCATCCAAGAGGTGGCCGGCGCGGTGAAGGATTTGATTCAGACGGGCAAGGTCAAGCACTTCGGCCTTTCGGAAGCCAGCGCCGCCACCATCCGCCGCGCCCATGCCGTGCAGCCGGTCACGGCCGTCCAGAGCGAATACTCGCTGTGGTGGCGAAACCCGGAAGAGGACGTGCTGCCGGCCTGCGAAGAGCTTGGCATCGGCTTTGTGCCCTACAGCCCGCTGGGCAAGGGCTTTCTGACCGGGAAAGTGGATGAAAACACCCCCTTTGCCGCTAACGACATCCGCAGCCGCATCCCTCGCTTTGCGCCGGAGGCCATAAAGACAAATCAGGCCCTGGTGGATCAGATTACTGAGCTTGGCAAGCGTAAAGGCGCCGCCCCGGCGCAGATTGCCCTGGCCTGGCTGCTGGCCCAGAAGCCGTGGATTGTCCCTATTCCGGGCAGCCGCAAACTCGAACGCCTGGACGAGAACATCGGCGCGGCTGCCGTTGAACTCACCCCCGCCGACCTGAAGGAGATTGAAACCGTCCTCGCGCAAGTCCCCATCCAGGGAGACCGCTATCCCACAGACATGGCGAAAATGTCTGGCCGCTGATCAAGCCAGAGCGTCAAGCGAAGAGCCATCACCAAGCCCCGGCTTCACCACCCAGCAGTAACTGGTCACTGGCTCGGCTGGCCTGAATTACACACCATTCGCTGTGCCCCAGGTCACCGCCAGCCACAGCTCTTCCATCGATTTGTTAGTAAAGTGCAGATGATATTCACCAGTCGGTGATGGGATAACATCGTTCGGAAGCTGGCCAGCCTGGATGGTGTTGCCCAACTCGCTGCGACTGCCCAATGTGATCATCACATCACCGGCAGTGACCCGCACATCGTTGTTCGTTGTCTTCGCCAACAGTTCCGCCCGCTGAACTCCTCCTAGCTTGCCTTTGCTCCAGAAGGGATAGTGCTCCTCTCGCAAGTTGAGCACCAACTCAAATTGCTCGTTGGCGTTGGCTGTTTGTCTTTGAAACCTGGCCCATTCGGTCGGAAACTCATGCCGGACAGAGAACAGCCGCACAGACCCGATGGATTGAGCTGCTGCGATGCAGGTTTTGAGATTCTCGATCGCGCCACGGCGTAGCAAATCACCGCCTTCACGAGCTGTGTAGCGGAGGTGGAGGATGACGTCAGAAATCGTATCGTAGTCGAACTGGCAAGGATCACCCAGGCTCGGGTTTGCCGGCAATTTCAACTGCCACTCGCCGATGACGCCCGCCCCTTCAAAGGGCAGATAGCGTTCGTCACGCAGGTTGGTCTCGAACATGCCGCTATCGTTCTGAGCAGAGCTGGTGACGATGGACTGCAGGCTGCCAAAGTAGTCGTGGAAGCGAGCATCTTCGCTGTTCTCTCGCGCGTAATCGCCGTTGAGCGCCGGCGTCTTGCGGATACTGCTCTTCAGCAGCGTCAGCGTGCAATTGACACTGGCATACGGTCCGGTCACGCAGGGGATGCTGACCGCCACCGACTTGATGCGGCGGAGGTAGTGCCCTGGGCCATCCATGTCGAAGAGTTCCTCGGGCAGAAATACGGTGCAGCGTCCTGTGGCGCGGAGTTGCAGCAGGGCCAGCGGGTTGACCTGGAGCAAGCTCACGTGCTTGGTCAATTCGTACTCTCGCTTGTTGTTCTCGTGGTAAGCCATCTCCAGCCGCTTGACATCCAGGTAGAGCGCCTCGCCGGAGAGCAGCCCCTTGCGCCCGCCGTCCCAGTAATTGAACTTGACGTAGTCAGCGGCGTCCAACTCCGGGCGCATCAACTCCCGCTTCATGGTTTGCTCGGCCTTGCGGGCGGTATCGAAGGCGAAGCGGTAGTACTCGTAATAGAGCCGCGCAAGCTCACCCTGCATCCAGGCGTAGAGTTGCTCGGTAGTAAACTTCTCTCGTTGCAGGAAGTTATCAATCTCTTCCGACTGCTTGATCTGTTTCTTGATGACGTGGTACTCGTGGTGGGCAATTTGCTCGGCAATCAGCGAACCGATGATCTGCCGCCCAATCTGCGCCAACTCGCGCGTGGCCAGATTGCATTGTAGCATCCACTCGTCGGCGCGGCGTTCATAGGAAGCTGTTTTCGCTGCGCTCACGCCTCGGCTCTCTTGGTCGGTTGCATAAGTATTCAGTGCTCCTGAGATGATCTGACCTACTGTGGCGAAAGTGGAACCACCAATGAGCTTTGAATTACCACCGAGACCCCAGAAGTGAATGTTCACACCAAAGTCGGGCATCAATGCAAGCGGTTGAGCAATCTCATCGTTAATTGCAGCCGCGATACGAAAGTCTCGTGCCGTTGGCGCATGCTCGTTCAGGTCGGCATCTTCATTGCTGTTCAAATAAAGCTGACCTTTCCCCGATGCCCCAGATTGATTCGCCGGCGCTACTTCTCCCGCCAGTTTCAGTGGAGGATACACCTGAACCATTGGGGCAATATCGTACTGCCCAACCAGCGTCGCATACATCTCATCGAAGTTCTCCTCGGTCAGTTTCGGGGGATCGTCAGGCTTCGATGGTCGGTCAAGCGTGAATGTGTCTGGAACGGTCTCTTCCCTTGTCTGGCCAAGTAATCGCAGGTAGTAATCGTAACGCTCCAAGGTGCTGGAGCGGCCGCGCAGCAGTGCTTCAGTGGACTCCTGCACCTGCTTCCACTGCAGAAAGCGGACCTCTTGCTGCATCTCCTGAATTTTGATCTCGTGGCCTTGACGCAGGAGGGCGAGATGCTCACTATCGCCCTTCTCAATCGCCGCGAGCAGCGTCGCGCCGAGGCGGCGCACCTCGGCGCAGAGCTCAAGGGCTTTCTGGATCAGCAGGGGCGCCCGCACCGGGCTAATGGGCTGGTTGAGGCCGCTGACAATCGAGCCGATGTCGATCCCCACCGCCGCTGCTTTGACCAGCATGCCGGGATCGATCGGCGGGTCGAAGAGAGCAAGCTGGCGAACCACGCCCTCGATAGTCATACAATGGCGAATCTTGAAGAGCCGGTCGGCCACCGTGTCCCAGTAGCCGAGCAGCTTGTCGTTGTGCGGGATGCAAAAGTAGAGGGTGCGCCCAATGCCAAACAGTGGCCCGGCGGCGTCAGGCTCCGGCCCCCGCGTTTGCGGCAGGCCAAGATTGAACGGGAACTTGCCCTCGAGTTCCACCAGGGCATTGCCCATCGGATCGAGGCCCTGGGCCTTGATCTGGTAGAAGGTCTTGGGCCGCACGGTTCCTCGCGGTGGGATGCGCTGCGGCCG
>CAZDMM010000892.1:0-3298 GCA_964505845.1 uncultured Caldilineaceae bacterium | reverse complement strand
ATAAGCGAGGCTGTTTATGATGCTTTGATGGCTGAATGTGAGGAAAACGAGCTAGATTACAAAGAACAATTAGACCATCTTCTTACGCTTCGAGATGACCAGCGCAAGGTAAACACCGCTATTGCCTACGCTGAGAGACTGCTCTCTAATATTCGCCAACGGCTACCGGAAATCAATCAGACGCCGGAAGAATTAGCCACTTTGCCGAAAGATAGGCAACGGGCCATAATGTTAGAGCGCCAGGCCATCATTCGCAGCTTGTGTGACAAGGTGATCGTGTACGCCGATGGGAATATTACCATTAAGGGATTGATTGAAGTACAGCAAAATACAACTGTCACTCTACACAGTGACAGTTGTCACTTATAGGTTTAAGCGAGAGCCACCCTCTGGGTGATAGGGGTCATTCTTCGGGGGTTGGTGTAGCAGTAGGCTGGGGTGTAGAGGTCGGTTCTTTTTCAGTCGTCTCTTTTTGGGCCGGAGGATGGCATAGAACACACTCCTCGTTAGCAAAATTGGCCACCGTGTGGCTTTCCGGGATGGTATCTGCTTCGTGGCAGCGCAGGCAGTTTGGTCTCAGTTTGTGCTCCATCAGCGGCGGCGGTGGATTCTCTTGTTCTGTAGAGTGACAGACGGTACAGGTGGAAACCGAAAATTGGCGGTGATTTTCTGGGTAGGGTAAAGGGCCGTCGGAGGCGTGACATTCCAGGCATTCCTCGCGTCCGCCTAATGGGTGAGTGATGCGCGAGGCATTGAGCGGCACGGCGACTCCACCCAGCGGGGTGGGCGTGAGGGTAGGGGTAGGGAGTGGGGTAGGTGTTGGGGTGGGGGTGGCCGGTACAAATGCCTCGGCGGTGAAGGCGGGCGGCACGGTAGTGATAGCGGTTTGCTCCAGGGTGACAAACCCGTACAGCCCAAAAATACCCAGCACCGAGATCACCGAAGCCGCAGGCAGAAAGATGCGTTCACGCCGCTGTTGGACTTCTGCCGGCGGCGCTGCCGGGATTCGTCCGGCTTCAATTTCGGCCAGTTCCGCCGCATGTTCAGCCTGCATCTGCTGGTGGGTCAGCTTGCCGGTGAACATAGCGCGATTGAAGGTTTTTAGATGCACCCAGTACATATGCCAGATAATAATCGCCAGAAAAGCCAGCAAGGCTTCGGCACTGTGGGCGGCCTTGGCTGCCGGTACAAACTCGCCGGGCAAAAAACGGGTGGTAGCGATAGGGTTCCAGAGCATAAAGCCGGTAGCAGCCATGATGATGGCCCCCCAGATAACAGCCCAATATTCCATTTTTTCGGCAAAGTTGTAGCGGGGCAGCTTGGGGTGCAGCCGGGTTAGCCCAAGCTGATAGCGCACACTATCGAGGAGGTCGGTCACATCTTTGAGCGTCGGCAGCATGCTCAGGCGGGTGCGCAGGACATAAATTTTATAGAGCATCACAATAAAATGGTATAGCAAGACCGCCATAAAGACGACGGCTGCCACTCGATGGATGATGCGGACCGTCTCGATGCCACCCATAAGGCCAATCATCCATTCGGCCCAATCGCTTAAAGCATAGCGTTGGGGTAGGCCGGTCACGGTTAGCATAGTGAATGACAGGCTCATGATCCAATGCTCTAACCGTTGCGTTATGGTAAAGCGGGGGTAGGTTTCTGCTGTAGCCATACTTAAGCCTGCTCCTCAGGCGTTTTGTTGCGCCAGCGGCGGATAATGCTGCTGCCAAAATCTACTACTACATACACCCCCATAAAGCCCAGGACTCCCGGGATGAAAATCTTATAGAACAGGTCAACAAAGTAGACCATCGGATATTTGTTAAAATCAGGTTCGTAGTGCCCCAGCCAGGTTTCAGAAAAATTCTGGGTCGCGTCGGGATGGCATTTTTGACAGGTTTGGAGCAGCCGCTCATGCGAGATTTGGGCCTCAGGGTCGCGGTGGCTTTTCATATTATGCACCCCGTGGCAGTCATAACAGACGGGTTTGTTGGTGGGTAAATCGGGTGATTGGTGTTCAAACAGCGTTACTGTGGTGCCATGAAAATCAGCTACATAGGTATCAAAGACCTTGGTAGAAACATTGTATTTGCTCATCAAGGCTTCATCAGCGTGGCACTTGGCGCATAAATTAGGCGAGTTAAGGCGGAACTGAGTGGTGCGGGGGTCTTCTTGGTTGTGGACGCCATGACAGTCAATACAGGTGGGTACATCTAAATTATTATCGTCAATTAAAGCCTGACCGTGAACACTATCGCGGTATTCATTATAAATGCCGGAGTGACATTTGGAGCAGGTTACCGGAATTTGGGTACGCGGCTCATCGGGTTTGGTCGTCGCGTGGGCGCTGTGGCAATCGGTGCAAATAGCAGCATCCCAATTGCCAGAAGCTATCTCACGCGCATGCATACTGTCCAAAGATTTTTGATAGACTTCTTCGTGGCAGCGTTTACAAGTTTTATATTGTTCAAGTTGATAAAAGCGAGAACTGTTTGCCTCAAGAGGAGGGTGGGGATAATCTTTGATATCGGTATGGCAGTCGGTGCAGAGTAGCGCTTCTTTACCGCCGTGAACCGAATTGGGTAAGGCCTCGGGGTCTACATACAATGACCATGTTTCCCCGGAGGGAAATTCATAAGAAAGGTTGGGCCGCTTATGGCAGGCTAAACACTCTTGGTTTGGCTCATTTTGTTCAGGGGGAGTGCTGGCATAAGCTGATGTAACACCCGTGAAACCTAGCAGCAGCAATAACAAAATGAGGAAAGACAGGCGATAAACCATTCAATTTCTCTATAAGACACAATATTAACCCGGTAAAGAGTTGACCGAATTATAACATAGGCCGTAGCACCTTGTCAATGTACTTAATTTTTACTACCTCATCAATTTAGCATTGATAAAGCACGCTGGTTTTAGCGATATAGCTCATCCCTTTGAGTGACATATATCTCACCATTTGTCAGTCATCCCATCGGCATCTATAATAACGCCGACTTTTTGTGACAATTTGATATGACAAATGTCACTGTCAAAGCAGGTTGAATTGGGGTATCCTGCTTAATGTGGTCTTAAGTTTCATAAGCTATACTTTACACAGATTTTATTAGGGAGAAGGTATATGGCTCAATCAACCACTGCCCCCACCGTTCACCTGGCCGGGACGTCGGCCAATAAGAAAACCAAATTCATCGTCGGGGGGACTATTATTGCACTGGCCATTGCTTATCTAATTTTTACGGGTTTACAAAGCTCGGCCTCTTATTTCCTCACGGTGGATGAGTTGTACGCTAAAGGCGCCGCT
>CAZDMM010000891.1:0-3314 GCA_964505845.1 uncultured Caldilineaceae bacterium | reverse complement strand
CAAAGTAGCAAGGAATCTACTTCATGAATTTAAACTACAGTCATATCCCGAATTTCCTTGAACAGATACCCGATATTCCTTCTAATAGCATTGTTAGTCGTACCTTCTATCAGGATGAGCGGATGAAGGCCATCCTCTTTGGCTTTGCCGCAGGCCAGGAACTGTCGGAGCATACCGCTTCTCAGTCGGCCATCTTGCATATCCTCCAGGGTGAAGCCGGTTTGACCTTAGGCGATGACTCAATGGAGGCTCAGGCTGGAACGTGGGTGTATATGCCCCCTCGACTCCCCCACAGCCTTTACGCCAAAACGCCAGTGCTCATGCTGTTGCTGTTGTTTAAGGAGCCGAAATAAAATCGCTCCACTATTATGGCTAAGGAAATTGACCCGGTACCATCAGAAGCAACAACCTCTACCCAATGGACCAGGTTGTGCAGCAACTCAATGCTCGCTTTGCAGACCATCCTCCCGCAGAAATTCTGTAGTGGGGACTGAAGACCTTTTTACCAAACATTGCCCTGGCGACCAGCTTCGGGCCTCAGAGCATTGTCCTGATGCATCTTATTTCGCAAATCAGACCAAAGACGACCATCTCTTATCTGGATACTGACCTGCTATTTCCCGAAACCCATACCCTGCGCGATGAGTTGGCCGTATGTCTGGGCCTTCGCTTTGTCCGGGTCTACTCGGATCTGTCGTTAGAGACTCAGGCCGACAAGTACAGTCCAACCTTGTGGGCACGGAAACCAGACCTGTGTTGTTTTCTGCACAAGGTGGAGCCGCTGCGCCACTTCTTGTCCACTCAACGGGCCTGGACTACTTGCATCTGTTGCGATCAGACACCCGCTCGAGCGAATATTGGTCGGGTGGAATAGGATCACACTCCTGGCTTGGTCAAACTTAATCCCCTGGCACGCTGGCGCATCGAGCAAGGGTGGACCTACCTTCGCGCTCACCACTTGCCCTTCAATCGGTTGCACCGGCAAGGTTATCCCAGCATCGGCTGCTGGCCCTGCATGCAGCCGGCAGCGCCGGGCGCTGACCCGTGCGCTGGACGCTGGCCAGGCTGGGACAAGTATGAATGTGGCATTCATCTACAACTTCAATGAAAGTGAGATATTCCTGATGAAATCACCTCGACATTTCCGCCCTTTCCCTCTGATAGCTCTGGCAATGCTGGCCTTGCTGATGGCAATGTGGGCAGGACTGATCCGTTTAGGATGGGGTTGGCCCTCCCTCCGCCCTGCTCTACCGGCTGCTCATGGCCCCTTGATGATCTCTGGTTTCTTGGGGACGCTCATTGGCGTGGAGCGAGCCGTGGCGCTTTCGACTTCGCTCAAGACAGGCTTAGATCGTCGCTGGACTTACATAGGACCGTTATTAACCAGTCTGGGCGCTCTGGTTCTGATTATCGGCTGGCCCAGCCTTCTTGGCCCTCTCTTGATAACCTTGGGCAGTGTGGGGCTGGTTGTGGTCTTCGGACTTATCCTCCGCCTTCAATTTGCTCCCTTCACCATGACGATGGCGTTAGGAGCTATGCTCTGGCTGACAGGTAACGTTCTTTGGCTAACTGGCCGGCCAGTTTATAGTGCAATCCTATGGTGGGCTGGTTTCTTGATGCTGACGATTGCCGGAGAGCGGTTGGAGTTAAATCGCGTCCTGCGTCTATCCGGCTACGTACAGAGAATCTTTCTGTTGGCTGTTACTCTTTTTCTGGTAGGTCTCGTCATTACTCTCTTCAACTTTGACCTGGGGGTGCGCCTGGCCGGCGCAGGGATGATTGCCCTGGCGCTGTGGCTGTTGCGCTATGACATCGCCCGATATACGGTGCGAAAGACAGGGCTGACTCGTTTCATCGCGGTCTGTTTGCTCTCTGGCTACATCTGGTTGGGGCTAAGCGGGTTGCTAGCGTTACGTTTTGGCGGAGTTACAGCCGGTTTTCAGTACGACGCTCTATTGCACACCTTCTTCGTAGGCTTTGTCATCTCCATGATCTTCGGCCACGCACCGATTATCTTCCCGGCCGTGTTAGGCAAGTCCTTCACTTTTCAGCCAGTTTTCTACAGTCATCTGGTTTTGTTACACCTCTCGCTGCTTCTACGAGTGGCAGGGGATTTGATAGGTTGGTTGCCTGCTCGCCAGTGGGGCGGACTACTCAACGTTATCGCCCTGTTGCTGTTTTTAGCCAATACAGGGCGGGCGGTTTTAAGATCAACTGACTAGCAGGGTAAAATAGCTTTATGCCTCTTTTAACCCGTTGGTTCATTAAGGCGGCCATGGTCTGCCTGGTGCTGGCTTTTTTAGTGAGGGCCATGATGGGCGTTCTGCCTATCTGGAATTTACAGGCTGTGGTCGCTGCCCTGGCCCCGGTTTATCTGCATCTATTCATGTGGGGCTGGGTCACCCAACTCATTTTTGGCGTGGTCTATTGGATGTTTCCGAAATATAGCAAAGATAACCCTCACGGTCATGAGGGTCTATGGTTGGCCACCTTCTGGTTATTTAATATCGGCTTGGCGCTACGGGTGGTAGGTGAGCCGTTGCATCTACTCCGACCCGAGGCCCTATGGGCCTGGTTATCGGCAGCGGCAGCCGTGTTGCAGTGGTTGGCCGGCATGGCCTTTGTGGTCAACACCTGGGGCCGGGTGAAAGAGCGTTGATATGCCGCGTTTGAGCTGTTGGTTCATTCGGGTGGCGTTGCTGTACCTGGCTGTGGGGATCACCTTTGGGGGCTTGCTTCTCTTCCATAAAGCCATCCCCCTGCATCCCTATCTGTGGCGGCTATTGCCGCTTCACATCGAGTTTCTGCTGTTTGGCTGGACGGTGCAGTTGGTAATGGGAGTGGGTTTTTGGATCTTCCCCAGGTTCTGGCGATCTCGTGGGAATGAAAAAGCGGCCTGGCTGGCCTTTAGTTTGCTCAATGCCGGGGTGTGGCTGGCGGGGGTCGGGCCGACCTTAGGAGCGCCGATTCTCATTTCTGTCCTGGGCCGGCTAGCCGAGGCTGGAGCGGCTGTGGCCTTTGCTGTCCATGCCTGGCCGCGCATCAAGCCGCCGGGAGTATGAGACAACTAGATTCAGCTGTCTTAAAATGGCCAGAACTCCCCTGGGATGGTTTGCCAATCGTTCAGGAAATGGACCAATCCCACGTCTACGAGCGAATGCTTGATGATCTGGGTGAGCATGTTGAGGGGCATTGTAGAGTTGTCAGTCTGTGCTCAAGCAGTTGAGCCGGGCGTCGCTAAACCAGCTTCTCCAGCCCGGCCCTGTCCAAAATTTTTATCTGGTGCCGGTCAAAGGCAATCAATTCGGCCTGCT
>CAZDMM010000890.1:0-3320 GCA_964505845.1 uncultured Caldilineaceae bacterium | reverse complement strand
TGATTAACTGCACTTTGTATCATAACTCAAAGCGGGGTACAAGCAAAAAGGTTTTTCAGACGTTTCGCTCTTAATTCCAATCAGCCGGCGAGGTTAACTGGCCTAACACGGCCCGGCGCACCCAATCCAGGCCCTGCGTCACCAGCCAGCGGCGGATGTAATCGGTATCCTGAAAATTGCGGCTGCGATGGGTCAGCCGCAGTTCGCCCGGCCCGTGAACGGCGATGAAGGTCAGATCGCCTTTGTCCTCGTCGGCAAAGGGGCCGATCAAGGCCAGGCCGACCCCTTCGGCCGGGGCCACGGCCTGGGACAGAGCGGCCGCCAGGGCCGGGGCATCGGCCGGGTGGCCGGCCAACCCTGCCGCCGCAGCCACCTCTGCCGGCGTCACCCCGGTCAGGTCGGTGCTGACAAGCTGCTTGAACCCGGCCTCGATCAGGTCGCGGGCCACCTGGCCGCCGGTCAGGGTATCTACAATGCCCAGCTTCAAGCCTTTTTCAGCCAGCAACCGGCCCACCACCTCGGCTACCGTTTCTTTGCCCGTCCCGTAGATGGCCACGCCCAGCCGCTCTCGGACTCTGCTTTCCATACTTGCAATTAACGCATCCGCTTCAACTTCGGAAGCGGCTTTGGCCGTAATACGCACATCGGTTTGGCCGGCGTGGGCGGCCAGCCCTACGGTGGGGTTCTTCTCGCGCATCAAATCGTCAATGGCCCGGTCTATATTGCTCTCGCCTACGGCGCAGGTGCGCAACACCAGCGCCTTGATAACTTTGGCTCCACCCATGCGCTCAACCAGGAGCGGGATGACGGTATGGGTCATCATATACTCCAGCTCGCGGGGCACGCCCGGCAAGGAGATAATGAAGCCCCGTCCACGCGTGTCTTCACTGAGAAAACAGGGGGCCGTGCCGACCGGGTTGGGCAGGGGCAGCGCCCCCTCCGGGAGATAAGCCTGCCGCCGGTTATTGTCGGCCATAGGCCGGCCCATGTTGCGGAAGCGAGCCGCGATCTGGGTTTCCAGGTCCGGGCTGTAGACCAATTTGCGGCCGGTGGCATTGGCCACGGCCTGGCGGGTAACGTCATCCACCGTAGGGCCAAGCCCACCGGAGGTAATGACCACCGGGGAGCGATCCAGGGCCAGGTTGAGCACCTGGGTGATACGCTCTTCGTTATCGCCGACGGTGGTTTTGTAATACAAATCCAGCCCAATATCGCGCAGCATTTTAGCCATCATGGTGGCGTTGGTATCTACAATTTCGCCCAACAGCAGCTCGGTACCGGTCATTACAATTTCCGCGTGCATTGTTTTATCCTCTATTGGCCATTTTTTTGAGCTTAACCGAGGCTAAATTATACCGAGTCTGTCAAAAGGGCAAATTGCCCGGTGCTATGTAATAGAGAAATCAATATAAAACATCAGGCAAAGCGAAAGTACTGCGAGGCCGAGCGGCAGGGCTGGCCGCGCCCATACTCAATGGCCCGGTGGGTCAGGTCAATAATGGCCCAAAAGACTGTCGCAGTTTCGTCGCCGTGGCGGCAGAGCGAGTCCGGGGTGTTGGCGTGGTCGGCCAGGAAGGTTTTGAGCAGTTCCGGTGTAACCGGGCCGGAACGAGTCGCCATCAACTCATTGGCCCGCTCGTAGCGCCGGCAGGAGCCGTGGATGGACTCTGGCTCCCGCTCGTACCCCGTCATTTTACTTGAGCAGTAATGGTTGGTATGGACGGTCCAGCCTTCTTGAGCGTAAATCAACTCAAAGTCGGTGGCCGAACCTTCAAAGTTGACAATCACTCCATCGGCATGGCTGATGAGCTGGTTGTAGCTGGAAGCCCGCTCAGGGCGGGCCGCCGCCGCAAGAGCTTGCTGAGCAGTGGGTTGGGCCAGGATGTTGCGCACCAGCAGCAGGCGTGGCACGCCGATTTTCTCATCATTGGGCGAGACCTCGTTGCCGGTGAGGGCCAGGCCGGCCGCATTAAAGCCGATGCTGATGAAGGGGCCAACCCCCAGCGTGAACAAAGGCGGCTGACCCTCTACGCGCCACTCGATGGCAACCAGCTTGTCCAGCACAGCGGGACTCAAATCATTGTTGTGGGCCAACCAGATACCGCCGTCAAAGGTAGCGGGCGGCCCGGCGGCAAAATCGGAACACCTGTCAGACGGACGACGGCTGACTGCCGACCGCTGTAAAACATTCTCATCAGGGGTGGGGGACCAAATTTCCTCAGTGGCGCGGGCGTACAAATCCAGCACGTCCACCCCGCTGCCGGCGGCGAGGCCCTCCATCTCCGTGTGCAGCCAGGGCAGGGCGGCCTGGGTAGCGGCCAGGTAAGGCCGGGCCAGCGTCCGCATGTCGGCCCAAGTGCGGCCCGGCGGCGGCGCGAGGGGCCGGCGCAGCAGTGCTGCAGTGGCTGCGCCCAATTGGCGGCCGGCCTCAAAGTGAGAGCCGGAGATTTGGATAAGGGGGATCGGTTGAGATGGCATAGCTAAAGTTCAAAATATTTTAGCCAATTGTTATTCCTTGAAAAATATAATAGATTCATTTCAATGCTTCCTTTATCGCCAATAACCTTTTCAAAAATTCCCGCAGGTTCCTGGGCCGGCTGCAGGGATTTTTGATATAATGAACCGATATTCACGGCCCACCCCTACTCCCAACTTCCTGCGGAAGAGCAGCCAATAGCCAACAGTGGATAGAGGGTAAGCCCCATTTGTGAAATTATTGACAAATAATCTGTAATGTGATAGCATGGAAAAAGTTAGTGTATAGTACATCGGCCAATTTAACCCCTCATAGTTTTTCTTGTTAGTAACTCCCTCTCAGCCTCCCGTAATTTCCAGCGATTTTTCCCTATTCAGCCCAATATACGCATGTTACCCCAGGGGCTTCTCAGCAACGCGGCCGATGGTTCTGTCTGGGCTATGCAAAACTCAACGATGATTAGCACAGGAGGCAACTATGGTTAACTTTTATGTGCGCAAGCGGATGGTTGGGAGTCTGCTCTTCATCATAACCGTCGGCGCCGCCAGTGTTTTTATTTTTGCCGGGGGTGGGCGCAGCTTGGATCAACCCCAGCCCCCTGCGGCCCAGGCCGCCGGGGGCTATCTAGTCCTGGCCTGGAATGATTTAGGCATGCACTGCTACAACCGCGACTTTAGAGACTTGGCAGTGCTGCCACCTTTCAATACCCTGTGGGCACAGGTGATAAAGGTGGGTGATCCGCCCCAAATTATCACCAGCGGCATCACCGTTACCTATATTTTTACCGACAACACCTATTCGGTAGGCAAATCCAACTTTTGGGATTACGATGTACCTCTCTGTG
>CAZDMM010000889.1:0-3334 GCA_964505845.1 uncultured Caldilineaceae bacterium | reverse complement strand
TATGGTCGAATAGTTCTCAAAAACCCGGTTTCTTTTTTAAGAAACACGCTCTAAGTATAGCACGGCCCGTATCATTGTATCGCAGAAACTTAATATGATTTTGTTCAGGTCTCCCTGCCACCCACGCCAGGTCCACGTCAGGCTGTCCTCAATTAAACACCTCATCGCACTTATGCTATAATAGGGCCGATGAACGGCCGACCCATCCATATCGGGCTGAATGCACATTTGCTGTCAACCAGCCAGTCGTACCGGGGCGCGGGGATCAGTTGGTACATCACCCATTTGCTCAGGCAGGTAGCCCAGGTATCGCCGGATTTTTGTTATACCGCCTTTTTGAGCGACCCGGCTTTTCAAGCCTCCGGCCTGACCCTGCAGCGCAGCCGCTGGGCCACCCAACGACCGCTGGTGCGGATTGTGTGGGAGCAACTGGTTCAGCCGCTGGCCCTACGCCAGGCTAAAATTGATTTGCTGCATGCCCTGGCCTTTGTGGCCCCGCTGGCCGCAGCCTGTCCCTTCGTCGTCACCGTTTATGATCTCAGTTTCCTGCGCTACCCCGAAGCCTTTCGCCCCTTCAACCGCTGGTATCTGCACCACTTTACCCGCCGGTCGGTCAAACAAGCCAGGGCTGTGATTGCCATTTCTGAAAGCACTCGCCAGGATGTCATCAACCTGTTGGGAGCGCCGCCGGAACGAGTCCACACCATCTACTGCGGGGTGGATGAACATTTCCGTCCTCTGCCGGCGGCAGAAGTGACCGCTTTTCGGGCGGCCAGGGGGCTGCCGGAGCAGTTTGTGCTGTTTTTGGGCACGTTGGAGCCGCGCAAAAATGTAGCCGGATTGATTCAAGCCTATGCCCGCTGGCGAGCGCAGGAGCCGCAGGCGCCCCTACTGGTCATTGCTGGCGGTAAAGGCTGGTACTATCAGGATATTTTTAGCTTAGTGGAGTCGTTAAACCTGACGAGTGCTGTACGCTTTGCCGACTATATCCCTCAATCTGAACTTACTTTATGGTATAATGCGGCCTCGCTCTTTGTCTATCCCTCTCACTTTGAAGGTTTTGGCCTGCCGGTGCTGGAGGCGATGGCTTGCGGCAGGCCGGTCATCACCAGCACTGTCTCCTCGCTGCCGGAAGTGGCCGGAACAGATGGGGCGGCGGTGCTGGTCAACCCGGCCGATACGGCCGCTTTGGCCGCGGCTATGCAGCGGGTCATGGCCGACGCCGATTTGCGGAGGGATATGGCGGCCCGCAGCCTGGCGCGGGCGGGCGGTTTTCGCTGGGAGAAGACGGCGCGAGAAACCGTTGAGGTTTACCGAAAAGTTATGACGAAGGCAGGGAACTAAGGGAACTGAAAGATTTGATAATCTACCCTCAGTTCCTGGTTTTAACTGTGAAACAGCTTAAAGTTCTGTTTGAAAACCCCAAAGCCAGTGGGATGATGTGGGCGGTGCTGGACATCATCCTGATTAACGTTGCCTTTGTGCTGGCCTATTGGATTCGCTATGATTTGCAGCTTTTCCGGGCGGTAGACCCTGCTTTTGCCGTCACGTTTGATGTCTACCTGCCCTTTTTGGGGTTATTTATCCTGCTGCTCATCCTGGTTTATCGCCAGCAGGGCGTTTACCAGTTGCGCCGCCACATCTCCTGGTTTGACGAGTTTTACCCCATCGTCAGCGGCACCGCCACCGGCACCATCATCTTGATTGTTTTTATCTTTCTTTACCAGCCGGCCTTTTATTCTCGCATTATCTTTATCTATGCCGGCCTGCTGTCGGTGGCCTTGTTGGGCCTCAGCCGGCTGGTGAAGGTGATTGTGTTGCGCCAAATGCGCCGGCGCGGCATTGGCATCGAGCGGGTGCTGATCATCGGGGCCGGTGAGGTAGCGCGGGCCGTCATGCGGGCAGTGGTCGCCAACCCGGAATACGGTTTACAGATTATCGGTTTTTTGGATGATAACCCTATCCGGGGTGAAACTGATATTGGCCGCTTTAAAGCCCTGGGGAGTATTGACAATTTGTCTGACGTGTTACGGGAACAGGCCATTGATGAGGTCATCATCACCTTACCCTGGCAGTATCACCGCCGCATCGTCAGCATCATGGCGCAGTGTGAGCGCTCTAACATCCCCACCCGGATTGTGCCCGACCTGTTCCAGATGACCATCAACCGCATGCACGTAGAGGAAATTGCCGGCATCCCTATGATTGGCATCAAAGAAGTCAGCATCAGCGGCCTGAATCAAATAGTTAAACGGAGCCTTGATCTTTTCTTTGCCAGCCTGGTGCTGGTTCTGGCCGCTCCGTTGATGGCCTTGATTGCTTTGATGATTAAGCTTGAGTCTCCCGGCTCAATCCTGTTCAAACAGGAGCGGGTAGGGCGCAACGGCCAACGCTTCACGGTTTACAAATTTCGCTCCATGATTGAGGATGCCGAACAGTACAAGGAGGCGCTGCGCCATTTGAATGAGGCCAATGGGCCGCTCTTTAAGATTAGGGATGACCCCCGGATGACCTGGGTGGGTAAATTGCTGCGTAAATTCAGCCTGGATGAGCTGCCTCAGTTTTACAACGTGCTGAGAGGGGAAATGAGTGTGATCGGCCCGCGGCCGCCGCTGCCCACCGAGGTAGAGCAGTACCAGGAGTGGCACAAGCGCCGGCTAGAAGTGGCCCCCGGCATTACCGGCCTATCGCAAATTAGCGGCCGCTCCGACCTGACCTTTGATGAAACAGCCTTGCTTGACATATACTACATCGAGAATTGGTCTCTTAGCCTGGACTCCAAAATTGTTCTTCAGACTATCCCCAAAGTTATTTTTGGCAACGGGGCTTATTGATTCTAATCGTCGCTGGAGGGGTTAGCCAGGTTTTCGTCAGCCGGGGGCAAGGCGTCGTCCTCTGGGGTGAACTCAGGCTCCGGGGGATGCACCGGCATATCCACAGTGGTAGACTTGGCCCGCCGGTACACCTGCGATTCTGACCGGAGGGGGTTATCAATGACCGGTCTGACAATTTTTGCTCCTACCGGAGTTTGAGCCACCACTACCGGGGCCGGTACTCCCTGGGCGGGGTATCTGCCCGGCCCATTCAGGCGCTCAATCTCCTGGCGCACCCGGCGCAATTCCCGCTGTACAAAATCAAGATCAAGTTTGACCTCTAAAGGCATCGCGGTTCCTGAGCTAAACTGCCGGTCCTCCAGCAGCCGCAGCTTATTTTGCCAATCGGCCGCCTGTTTGTACAGGGAGTCGAGCGCCAGTTCTACGGCTGAGGCGGTTTGAGGCGCTCCACCGGCAGCCTGGTCGGCCAAACCGGGTAGAGCCTGGTTTAGGGTGTGGTT
>CAZDMM010000888.1:0-3334 GCA_964505845.1 uncultured Caldilineaceae bacterium | reverse complement strand
ATCCGCTTATTTTTGCGGAAATTTAGGGTAGATCGAAAACAAAAAACGTAATGCGTAACGATTTATTTTTCAATCACACTTTAACTCATTACGTTTTACCCTTATTATTTATACCTTCAAGAGTCCGCATCACACTAACCCCGTTATTACATCCCGCCGGGTATCAAACTGGGCCGACAAATCGCTCACGGTTTTGCTGTAACGGCGGACCACCGGGGCCAGGGCGCCGGCGTCGCCGCCGTCCAGGGCCGCTTGAATGGCCTCCAGGGCCGTGGTCAAGTCGTCCAGGTTGAGCAGCATTTGGTTGTCAAACTCGTACAGTTTGTCCAGCTCATCCTCCTTTACCTTGAGGGCGTCAAAAAAGCCGCTGTAGCCCTGCGAGGCGGTTTTCACTTTGTCAATCAAGGTTTGTAGGCGGGTATTGCCGCTGTTTAGCTCGGTCAGTTGAGCTAAGCCGGGGCCGGTCAACATCTGTTTGGCTATGTCTTCGGCCTGGCTCAACCCCTGGCCCAGCTTGGCCGCCAGGTGCTGCCGTAAGAGCGAGTCCGCCTCGCGGCGCAGCTCCTTTTCTTTGTAGCCCTTGTAGCCGGGGATTTTCAGCGCCAGGGATTCTAACCCACCCATTTGATCGGATACTGTTTGCCGTAGGTCTGTCATGAAGATGCTCCTTAGAAAATAGAGATTGGAGATTGGAGATCGGAGATTGAAATTTAATCTCCAATCCTCCAATATCCGGCTTAATTTTCATCACGGGTGGCGTGCCACAAACTCGTGACGACTCTTTATAAATTACTGCTTCACTCTCAAGTGGCCTAGATTATAGCCCAAGTTAGCCCAAAAGTGAAGAAAACAGGGCGGCGATTCTTATTTCTCATTTCTTCTCTCTAATGTTATACTCTTTGTGATTCCAATTTTTTAAGGGTAAAGGTTAATATGCGTTTCTCTCAACTTTTTGGACGAACTTTACGCGAAGACCCGGCCGAGGCGGAACTGGTCAGCCACCGGCTGCTGCAACGGGCCGGCTTTATCAAGCCGCTGGCCGCCGGCCTATACACCCAAATGCCGCTGGGCTGGCGCGTGTCTAAAAAAATCATGAACATCTTCCGGCGAGAGATGGACGCCCTGGGCTGCCAGGAAATGGCTATGCCGGTGGTCAACCCGGCCGAAATCTGGCAGCAAACGGGCCGCTGGGACAGCGTCGGCCCGGCTCTGGTCAAGTGGAAAGACCGCAACCAGCGCGATATGGCCCTGGCTATGACCCACGAGGAAACCCTGTCCGACATCCTCAAAACTGAACTGGACTCCTACAAGCAACTCCCGATTTTGGTGTACCACATCCAAACCAAAGTGCGCGACGAGCCGCGCCCGCGCGGCGGCCTTATCCGGGTGCGGGAGTTTATTATGAAGGATGCTTACTCCGTCCACACCGACCAGGCCGATATTGACCGCTTTTACCCCGGCATGGTGCAGGCTTACCGCAATATCTACGCCGCCTGTGATTTACAGGTGGTGGAGGTGGAGGCCGATACCGGTATGATGGGCGGCAGCGACTCCCACGAGTTTATGGTGCTAAGTGAGAGCGGCGAGGATACCATCTTTCTCAGCAGCGATGGCGCGTACGCCGCCAATGCGGAACGGGCCGTGTTTGACAAAGGCACGCCGGCATCCAACGGAGAAGCATTGGGCGCGTTGGAGGAGGTTTACACCCCCAACTGCAAAACCATCGCCCAATTGGCCGACTTTTTGGGCGTGACCCAAAGCCGCACCGTCAAAGCGGTCTTTTACATCATTGAAAATGAGACGCAAGATTTTCTCTTTGCCGTAATCCGGGGCGATTTGCCCATCAATGAGGTCAAGTTGAGCAATGCTCTGGGCGGGGTCAAGTTTCGCCCGGCTACCGAAGATGAAATCGTGGCGGTGGGGGCTGTGCCCGGCTACGCCAGCCCCATCGGCCTGAGCAAAGATTTGGGCAACGGGCGCAAACTCATCATCGTGGCCGACGACTCGGCGGTGAATTTTCCCAACCTGGTCAGCGGGGCCAACAAGCCGGAATACCACCTGAAGAACACCAACGCCGGGCGGGATTATCAACCTGACCTGGTGGCCGACATCGCAGCGGCCCAGGATGGCGACAAGTGTGTGGGCAGCGAGGCTATTTTGCAGCTCCGGCGCGGCATCGAGGTGGGCCACTGCTTCAAACTGGGCCAGCGTTACCCCATCGCCATGGGCGTGACCTTTTTGGACGAAAACGGCAAAGCGCAGATCCCGGTGATGGGCAGCTATGGCATCGGGGTGGGGCGCTTGATGGCCGCCATTGTGGAGCAGCACCACGACGAATACGGCATTATTTGGCCCAAAGCGGTTGCCCCGTTTGATATTCACCTGGTGTCGCTGGCCAAGCATCGAGAGGATGAGGTCGGCCGGCAAGCCGAGGCGCTGTACCAATCGCTGCGGCAGGCCGGTTTTGAGGTGCTGTACGACGACCGCAAAGAAAGCCCCGGCGTCAAATTCGCCGACGCCGATTTGATCGGCATCCCCTGGCGGGTGACGGTCAGCAGCCGCAGTTTGCAAAGCGGCGGCGTCGAGGTCAAGCGGCGCAGCGCGGCAGAGAAGGAGATTGTGCCGCTGACGGAGTTGGTGGGGTATTTGCGATCATAGTTAACCGACCGGGATGGCGACATGGGCAATCGGCCAATACGCAAAGCAATTCAAAGTTTACGCCAACGGATTGAGGAGCATTATGATAAAGTTGAACGTGAACGTACCGGAACAAATCCTGACCCAGGTTTGATAACATATTGGCAAAGCGAAATTGAAGCTTTCCAAGTTCGCTTACGCCGTTTAGAGAGTCGTCTGGCCCAACGGCAGCGACGCGGGAGATCATAAATGACAATTCAAGTAGCCGACGAGTTAAATTTAGCCCTAAAAACCGTAGGATTTACCGGCCAAATTAGTTTATTAGCCATGCACCTATCCGAAATCGAGGATGAGGCCGGGAATATTTTGGACTTGCTCACCACCCTACGCGCCCATACCTTTCGCGGCGATAGCAGCGCCGGGCAAGAGTCGCTGGCCGAATTGACCATTGCTTTGGAACATCTGGCCCAGCATCTCCACGAGGCTTTACCGCAACTCCAAAAACAGTTGGAGCTTGAGCCTGAATAGTCTAGTAGGAGAAGAATTATGCAATGGGACGAGATACGCACCCACTATCCGCAGCAATGGCTGTTAGTCGAGGCGATCAAAGCTCACACTGAACTTAACAAGCGTATCCTGGATCAACTGGCAGTACTGGGCTTCTTTCCTGATTCCGTCACGGCCCTTCAAAGCTACC
>CAZDMM010000887.1:0-3343 GCA_964505845.1 uncultured Caldilineaceae bacterium | reverse complement strand
GTTGGCCGAAAGCAAACAAAAATTGATTGAAGCTGAAAAACGGGCCAGCAGCTTAGAAGATATTATTGTGGCCCAGCGGGTGCAGTTGGGCCGCTATCAAGAAGAAGCCAAACGCATGGCCGACCAGTTGCGCAATCTGTCAGAGGCAGTCCGCCTATTATCCCAAGATTTGGGCCAGCAGATTGACCGGCTGGGGGTAATTTCACCCCGCGATAAAAAGAAGTAGCCAGGGCGTGGGGCTGCTTCTGGCTTTACCACCGGCGACAAAAATAACCCCCACCCCTCTCCCGCTGCGGTGCGCAGGCGGGCGCCAGGGGTGGGGGTATTTATGAAAGGGAAAAAAATGTCCAACGAAGTGACGCACCCAAGCTACGAAAACATCCTGGTCCGACAGGAGGGCCGGGTGGGGATTGCCCAACTCAACCGGCCTAAAGCCTTGAATGCCCTCAACACCCCCACCATGGCCGAGTTGGTAAGCGCCTTAAAGGCTTTTGATGCGGATGACGGGGTGGGCTGTTTAGTAGTGACGGGCGACGAGCGCGCCTTTGCCGCCGGCGCCGACATCAAACAGATGGCCACTGCCGGCGTCGTCGAGATGTTGAACAGGCCCATGCTGGAGTATTGGGACCAGCTCCAGACCATTCGCAAGCCGATTATCGCGGCGGTGAGCGGCTGGTGCCTGGGCGGCGGCTGCGAGCTGGCCCTGGCCTGTGACATGATTGTGGCCTCGGAGTCGGCCAAGTTTGGTCAGCCGGAAATCAGCATCGGCGTGATTCCGGGGGCGGGAGGAACCCAACGCCTGGCGCGCACCCTGGGCAAAGCTTTGACCATGGAGATGGTGCTGAACAATCGCCACCTGACGGCCGAAGAGGCCCGGCGCTACGGCCTGGTCAACCGGGTAGCGCCGGTGGAGAGCTACCTGGCCGAAGCCATTCGCCTGGCAGACGAGATTGCCGGGCGAGCGCCGGTAGCGGTGCGCCTGGCTAAAGAAGCTGTGAATCATGCCTTTGAAACCAGCCTGGGTGAAGGGCTGCTGCTGGAGCGCCGCCTGTTTGCCATGCTCTTTGCCACCGAAGATCAAAAGGAAGGTATGGCCGCCTTCATCGAAAAGCGGCCGGTGGCCTGGCGCGGCCGCTAACCTTTTGGCAAGAGTCTATCCTAAATTTAAACGGTTTTATAGGACAGGTTGGCCGCTTCTCCTATATTACCAAAAATTTGAGACGCCCCCTTTCGGTAAAGGTGACAGTCGCTTAAAAAGATGACCGTTACCTTTTTATAAAATAACTCAAGTTGCCACTGAATCAATTAAACGCCGGGTAACAGGCGCTTAAAAAAAGTGCCTGTTACCTGTGGGCAGCAACTTGGGCTAAAATAAGGCGCTTTTCTGTAAAAAATAAGCATCTTGCCAATAGCCACCATCCCTCAAGTTCTGTATATTGAGTGTTAACAATGGGGGTATCTCGAACAGGCATTGTTAAGCACGGGTCTGCCATCACCGCGCAGCCCGGCGCCCGGTCAAACACTCAGATCCCCTTCATAACTACCCTCTTTTTCAAACTCTGGCCAGAGTTTTTTACCAACAGTTTTTTAAAATCTATAAACCAATAAATTCCAAAGGAGGAAATTCAATGAAGAAGCTTGTCAACGTGGTAAGTTTGATAGCGGTGCTGGCATTAATCCTGATGCTGGCGCCAACTGTAACGCTGGCCCAAGAGGTCACCTGCGAATCTGATGCGGTGGTGCAGGGCGATGACTGGCTGTCTAAGATTGCCGATAAGTTCCTGGGAGACCCCCTGGCCTTTCCGGCCATTGTAGACGCCACCAACGCCAAAAATGCCACCGACAGCAGCTACGCCAAGATCACCGACCCCAACGTCATTGAAGTGGGCTGGAAGTTGTGCATCCCCAGCAGCGCCGCCGCTACGGCTGCCCTGGAGGTTAAATCGGGTTCGGCCTTCTGGGCCGAAGCCGGCAAGCCCTACGCCGGCGTGACCATCCGAGGCATCTCCGAAAGCACGCCTCCTTCAAGGTATGCCGCTACTGAGCTGGCTGCAGCCTTTGAAAAGGAAACCGGGATTAAAGTCGAGTTTGAAACCACTTCCTGGGATCAGATGTATACTAAAGCCATTCAGGACATGCAAGCCAATACCGGCATCTATGACTTTGTTTACATCGAACAGGACATCATCTACAGCTACCTGGCCCAAAACTTCCTGGTTAACCTGACTCAGCTAATGGCCGAAAAGCCGAACCTGAAGTCGCCCGACTTTGACGTTGCCAACTTTACTTCTTTTATTGACAACTTCAAGGATGCCAAGGGCGATCTTTTTGGCGTGCCAATGGAAGCCTTTGTGAAGATCATGCTCTATCGCAAGGACCTCTTCGGCGATCCCACGATCCAAGCGGCTTTCAAAGAGAAATATGGCTACGACCTGGCCCCGGCCAAAACTTTCCAGCAGTACCAGGATATTGCCGACTTCTTCACCCAATACGGCAAGGATAACAAGATGGAACTGTGGGGCACCACCGTCCAAGGTAATACTGGGCATGCTTCCTCTTTCTACGAATATTATGAAACCATCGCTCCCAGTTGGGGCCTGTATAACTGGGGTATCAAAGATGTTGGCGGTGGCAATTATAAGGCTTGTGTGGCCAACGGCGGCGAGATGAACAGCGACAAGGCCAAGCAAGCGCTGGCCTGGTGGGTCGGCCTGTTGAAGGACGCGCCGCCGGAAGCAACCCAGAGTACCTGGGATGAAGTGGCGGCGACCTTTGCTGCCGGCCGGGCTGCCGAGGGGTGGGTTTACGGTGAAAACGCCGCCTGGATCGCCACAGATGCTACCAAGTCCAAGGTTGTCGGCAACGTTGGCGTGGCCCTACCACCGACTGGTGAAGGGGTCATGGATGAGGCCAAATCCGGTAAGGGCTACATCGGCTACTACGACGGTGGCGCGTTTGGTATCCCCGTTTCCTCCAAGAATAAGGAAGCCGCTTTGCTCTGGCTGGAATACATCGGCCAGCCTTCCGTTCAGGCGAAATGGGCTACCGCCGGTTCCCGTGTGGTCATGAACGCCACCTTTAACGACCCGCTGGTGAAGGCGCAAGATGCCCGGACCGACGGCTACTACACCTTAATGCGCGAGCAAGGCCCGCTCTTCCGCGGCGCGCCGCCCTTCCCCTTCCACTCACAGGTAGTTACCACAGTTGCGCCTTTCATCTGGAAGACCCTCACCGGTGAATTGAAAGCGGCTGATGCGCTTGATCAAGGCTGCGCTGCGGCTGAAGCGACGATGGTCAATCTGGGTTACAGCAAGTAGCTGAGAAGCTACAGCAATGAAGACTT